>MHDW01000014.1:0-7020 GCA_001803645.1 Nitrospirae bacterium GWC2_42_7
CATGTCTAAATATCTTCATATCATTCACTTTTTGCTTCGTGTACTGTTGTAACAAAAGATCAAAAATGTTACTAATACTATCGAAGACTTCGGAGTTGTTTTTTAGCAGTTCTTGTTCTTTTTCTCTTATGTACACTGTTGTATGAAATTTCAGATCTTTTGCTGAGCCAGACGCCTTGTCTTTTGAAATCGTCAAAAGTTCGATAAATCTTAAGTCGTCCTCCTGAAAACACTCTCTATGTATTATCTTGTTCCTGTCTTCATGATACTTGCCTGTGATCTTCTTAAGCTTCTGGAGTGCGCTGGGCACTTTGGTGTTTGAGACGTGGAGATTGTTCTTGATCAAGGCATGAGTAACCTTATCAGGCGGATTATATAGTCTGAAAACCGCATTGATTAACTGCAGCGCCTTGTCGTGCAGAGACCGGACTCTTATGATGTAATTCTCGATGCAGAAGAGAATGTGAGAATGCCTAGTAACCCCCGCCGCAACCATTTTTTTTGATGGACAGAATGAAGATAGGTAGAGTGGGGCATGCGATAATTGTTGGCAAGCTATGAGGAGATGAGCTAGGGCATGTCCTACATGAATGATGTAGAACTCGTTTTCGTATAAAGATCGTTTGTATGGGGCATTGACTTTTGAATCGGTGCCAGGAACACATGTTTTTTGATGAATCGGACAAGCGTCCTGAAAAGCTTCTTGAACAAATACATGTTTTTCTAGGCGCAGGTAGTTAGGAATAATATTCATTGCACTTTCCCCGATTTAACGGATTTGCACTGTTAGTCAGATAAACCTCGCCTTTCCCCATAGTTGATTACCAATAATAATTTACACTATTTTCATTTTTTTTAAAATGTCGAACTGCAAGGGGAGATAAATCTTGGCTTCGTTTTGAAGGGGCAGGGGTAGCCCCGGAGACCTCTCGGTCTCGGGGGCTGCTCCTGCCCTGCCTTTTTCTGCCTTTCTGATAACTTGATATATATTAGTCATAACTGCAACAGAATTATATACAGTGTGCTGGAAAAAGCTTGACAACGAACATAATTAGTGGTAACCTCTAATCAACTTGAAGGTTATGGAGGTTTAAATGAGTTTAAAAACATACGCATTGAGACTTGATGAGGAAGTTTATGAGAGCCTGAAAAAAGCGCTGGAAGAGTACGGAGACCCTGATCTTAATATCAGTTTTATTGTTCGTAAGTACTTAAGAGACTTAAACGAAGCATTACCTAATTTAAAGAAATCAGATGCTGGCATAATGAATAGTCTTGCATATTGGGGGATGTCACTAAAACAACTTTTTAGAACCTCTGAAATTGAACATTTAGTGAAGGGCTCACCTATTATTGAAAGAGCTCAGGCAGAAGCCGATAATAAGGCCGAATACTGGAAGTCGAAGAAAGAGAATAAATGAACGATATCTTTATTGATGATATATTGACTGTTGAAGAAACGGCAAAGTTTTTAAAATTACCAGTTCAAAGGGTCAAGTCACTTGCTCGGCGCGGAGAGATACCAGCAAAAAAGACAGGAAAGGATTGGCGATTTAAAGCAAGTGTAATTAGTAATTGGTTTTCAGATTGGCAGCCGAATACTTTTGATCCTAATAAAAGGGCTGGTAAAATATTAGAGAGAATCAATGGGAAGAAGAAAACAAGGCTATAAAGCTCCTGAAGGGCTTGTAAGGATACCTAAATCGCCATATTGGTATATCAAGAGGGTCGTTTTAGGAAAGCCGGTATTTAAGTCTACAGGAACGGCAGACCTTATTGAAGCTCAGGAAATATATCATATGGTCATGACTGAACTCTTGAAAGAATCAAGATCGCATACTGTGAATAGAATTTTAGGGAAATCAGTCCCCTTCAATTTTATTGTAGAGAGGTATTTAATCGAAATCTCACCGTCTAAGAGTAAGGCTGGCAGAAACGATAAGAACGCAAGCAAGGCCCCTCTGAGCTTCTTTGGTGAATCAAAAATTGATGGTATCAGCAAACAAGATATTTATAAGTTCTTAGATTGGCGCAAAAATTCAATAAGTGAAAAGACAGGCAGGCAAATTTCCGGCCCCTCTGTAAACCGTGAGAAATCTTTCCTGAGTAAGATTTATAAGTTTGCCACTCGATGTGGATATATCACAGAAAATCTGGTAGCAGGAGTTGAAGGCTTTTCAGAGAATAGACGTGAAAGATATATCACGGATCAAGAGTTTGAATTGATAAAGACAAATGTATCAGAAGATGTGAGAGATATTATCGAAGCTTTATATAACACAGCTCAGAGACCTGGCCGAATATATAACCTCCAGTGGAAACAAATTGATATTGAAAAAAGATCAGTCGTTTTTGAGAATACAAGTAAAAATAAAAGAGTTCCAGAAGTGCTATGGATCAATGATGTATTGTTTGAAGTTTTAATGAAGCGGAAAAGAAACAGACGGACTCTTAGCCCTTATGTATTTTACAAACCAAGCTTAAAGCCATATTCTGAATTTGATGTTTTGAAAGCATGGAAAAAGGCTTGTGAAGATACTAAAATTACAGGCTGTATTCCTAGGGATTTAAGACATAAGGCAATTACTGACATGAAGAAAGCAGGCTTTAATGACGCTTTTGTCGGTAATGTCGCTGGTCATAGTGATCCAAGGACAACAAAGAGATATACTCATTTTTCAGTTGAAGAAACAAAACTGCCCTTGCAGGCATTGGAAAGGAGAACGAAGGGATGAGAAGGAAAAAGAAATTAAGGATATATATTGATACTTCTGTTATTGGTGGCTGCCTGGACGATGAATTTAAAGAATGGTCACAAAAATTAATGAATGAATTTAAGATCGGTTTGCATGTTCCGGTGATCTCGTCCATTACGCAGGCAGAGATAAGCAAAGCTCCGGAACCCGTACAGAATATACTATTGAATATGATGGATTATGATTGCGAAATCCTGTTGGAAACTGAAGAATCAATTGCGTTGGCGTATAAGTACTTAAAGGAAAAAATAGTCTCAAAGAATTTTGAAGATGATGCCCGTCATATAGCTGTTGCTACAGCCAATAATGTTGATATAGTGGTGAGCTGGAATTTCAAACATATCGTTCATTTTGATAAAATAAGGCAGTTCAACAGTGTTAATATAAGAGAAGGATATAAAGCAGTAGAAATATATTCTCCCAGAGAGGTGGTGCGTTATGAAGTTTAAAGCCGTGGATTGGGTCCGTAAGGTAAGGGATGAAAATTATGAAAAAAGCAAAAAACTGAGCCCAAATGAAAAGATTGCACATACCAAAAAAGTGGCTGACATTTTTGCAAAGAAACAATCAAGGGTCAGTTCCACAAAATAGGACGATTTGACCCTTGAGCTGTACAAGAATGAGTTCAACTTTTATAGAACATGGTTGTTGATTTTAATGATTAATAAGCAGGTAAAATCAACATGTAATAATAGGAAGGAATTAAGAGAAAATGCTTTTGTATGTAGATATTACTGGTAAAATTATTGGCAAATTAGTAATCAGCAGGTCGTCGGTTCGACTCCGACCACCGGCTCCAGTTTTATAGAGGGTTATACGTTACCGTTCCTCTATTTTTTTTAATCCATTACTCCTTCCTTTTTAACGAATAAAACCAAAATTATGACAAAGATCATATCAAGCATGTCAGATATTATTTTATGCTAAAGCATGAAAATGGAAATAGTTGGAATATTAATTGTGATTGCAATAGCAACAACACAATCCTATGCACTCGCCTGCAAAGAATGCCACAGTAAGAACCCGAAGATGTTAAAAATGCACAAAGAACTTGAATATAAGGATTGCTTCACCTGCCACGGCCCGGCAGCAGCTGGACCTATAGAAGAAAGAAAAATACAGAGAGCAAGCGACCCTGTTTGCAGTAAATGTCATGAAAAATAAAGTAAGCCCGCTTAATGCATGAATTTATCAGATGCGGAGAAAAAATACTTGAATGTATAAGATCTAAAATTACAGACAATGATACAGTGTTAGGAAACAGAGATTATAAATCCCTTATAACTTGAGGATTTCAAGAAATTTTTTAGCCGTATTTGAGAAATACACAACAGGTAATAATATGGGTTAGAATGTGACAGAGGTTATGATCATAATTAGTTTGGCTTTTTGGCCGCTGCTCTCATTAACCTGTAAAGCCAGAAACCTATGCCTGTAACCAATAGGATTACTATTCCGATAAGTATGATTTTTTCGATCTTCATTCTCCGGTCACCAGGCAATCTTTCCCTGAAATCAGAGTTCAAAATTATCTGTGTTGTATTCAGTTTCTCGAAGTTCTGATTAAACCAGTTGTTACGGTTAATGAAACTTGCAAGGTCGTAATTTGGCCTGCTGACAGTGCTATTACCGAAACATAACGAATATTTAGAGGGTTTGTTGAGAGAAACAAAATAGAGGTTTTTACGGACCCACAAGAACTTGATGCTCTTTATTTCAAGGGGCGGATTATTTCTGTTTTCAATCATGATCTTATAATATTTCTGTTTTGACGATTGGTACGCAAAATAGTTCTTTGTTTCGCTCATGCCGGATAGAGGGAAACTGTAAATCGAACCCCTAGTTAAAAACCTGTAGGAATCTTCGCGTCCTGTATCGCTGACATATATCGATATTTCACGATGGTAATAGGGATTCGATATGTCAAAAAATATTTTATCAAAAGGCAGTCCTGCTTCCAGAAATATGACTGTGTTTCTGTCTTTGTCCAGATTTACAGGGAAGGCTGTGAAACTCTTTTCATCATAAACTCTAACATTATCTTTTCTGGGGCCTGTTATGCCTGTAATTTTAGTAATATGCAGTTTTTTATTCTCCAGATTGCTGGCACTGAAATCCAGCCCTTCGTATTTCAGTTTTATGGATTTCTCAGGTTTTACACTTGTGTCATCATCTATAATCTCAAGACGGTAATAACGAAAATCTGCTTTATTGAATTTTATTTCGGTCTTTCTCAGCGCAACCTGTGAGGAGAAATCATATATTGCTTCCCTGGCAAGCAGGTCCCATTTCTTTTGGTCATGACTGCCATACAGCATGACAGTTTTTTTGAAATCGCGGTCAGATATATCCAAATTTATAAGACTCACAGGCCGGTATTTATCAGGCATTTTTATTGTTATAACTTTTGAGGCCTGGCCATCAGAGTAGTCCTTTATCTCAAGAGTGTAAGTTTCGATTATCTCCTCAGGATGTTCATTCTCGATAATGACGTATGGTATTTCATTCTTGTCCTGATCAAACAGTCTAAGGTCACGGCAGTCCGTTGAGCATTTCTGCAGAATATCGGATGTCATCCATACCTGATATAAGGTGTTATTTTTTGTTGTCTCCTCCAGCTCCGAGCAGTACTGGAAGTTTTCAGATTTTAAGATATTAGAGGCTTCGACAGAAGCTGCACAAAATAAAAGCAAAATAAAAGCAGTCAACCGTTTCTTCATTATTTCACTCCTGTTTTTTCCGCTGCCCCTATAGCATCAATTATCTTATCTTTGTATTTATGATAGAGATATGATGTCATGACAAGGATTAAACCCAGAATGATAAAAGAGATAATCCTGTAGGGCGTGCTTATATTTGACATATCAAAAGAGAATACCTTTAAAAGGGTAATCGAAAAAAGCACCAGCGAGACCTTCCGAATTAATGAGTTATTGTCCTTAAATCCTTTTATCATCAAAATGACTGAAAACAGCGCCCATAATACTGATATCGCTGCAAAACGAGCAGCAGGCAGATAATCATGGAAAAAAGAGGCTGTCTCTATATTCAAGACTATGAACAATAAACCTCCCCACAAAGCAAAAATTGCAGGCGCATCTTCGCTGTCAGAAGTTCTTGAAGTTGAAAGGTGCTGTAATGACATCCTTTTTGCCATGCGTGCAAAGACGTACAATAAAGCCAATAGGAAAGCTGAGGTAATATATCTTTCTGTGATCATATAAGTGTAGGAGTTCGCAATGCTAAAGAAAGCAGGGTTGAATCTGAATACACTGATGTAATCATATAAAAGAAATTTACCCAGCGTTATTGTGATAAGCAAATAAGCGCTGAGGATCAAACTTTTTTTGTCCAGTTTTATTCCTGCCCATAGCAGAGTAATTGCCTGAGCTGCCCAGAAGATAGTTATCCAGTGTTTTGAAAAGATTATAGGGATTGTGATTATGAGAAAAAGAGCTGACTTTGCAAGAAGAATTACAAAGGCATTCTGATTGTGTTTGTCTTTTTTGAACAAATATGAAGCCATCAGCAGGAACAAGACAGAATAAAGGACCGAAATAACGCTCACCCACTCTAAAGAGAAATATTCCCTGATCATAAAATAGCTGTATCCAAAAGCAATGAATGAGTTCGGTGTGATAATAAGGAACTCTTCTGTCCTCTCATCGTCTATCCTTGAAAAATAATATGCAAAAGGAATGAGGCAATAAATAAGATAGAAGATATTCAGGAAGATGATCGTTGGCCAGAATTTAGTCTCAGTGTAATGACTGCCAAACCAGGTTGTAAATAAAAGATAAGTGAAGATGAATCCAAGTATATTAAGAAGCCCCCATCTCTTATAAAATGCTATGCTGAGCAGGCCGATGTTTAGAATGGCCATATAGGTCATTAAAGCAATCTGATTATCCTGACCGGTACTGAGCAGAACAGGGGTCATGAACCCGCCTATGATCCCTAATACTGAAAGCCATTTATTGTCGTAGACAATTGATAGTACGCTCGCAAGAACTGTAATGAGCACCATTATCGAGAATGAAGGTATCTGGCTGAAAAGATGGTATATCTGAAAAGCTGCGAATGTGGAAAAGTAGAGTGTGGCTATTCCGCCTCCGATAAGATACAGACCGAAGGTCTCGAACTTTTTTGTTCTGAATCCATTTCCTGCAACCAGAAGGGCAATGCCCCAGAAATAAGCCATCGCAACTCTTCCGGCAGGCCCGACCCATCCTTGCTCAAAAGAATACTTCAGAAAATACCCTAT
>MHDW01000014.1:7069-8631 GCA_001803645.1 Nitrospirae bacterium GWC2_42_7
AGACGGACTTCAAAAGCAGAAGATTCTTCCTCATGTACACGTTTTGGTTTCGGAGTTTCCTTAACTGGGATCTTTTCCTGGCGTATTTGAGCAGGCGCTTCAGGCTTCTTCTCAACGTTAATTTCAGAAACAGACTTAACTGCGGGCATGGACTCAGTCACTTCCCCATCTTTAATTACAACTGACATATTTTTCAAGTCAGTATCTATAAGTCTTTCATAATTTGCCAGACTTTTTGAGATCTTTTGCATGCTTGCCCAGACATCATTTTTTACAACTGAATGCAAATGAGTAAATTCTTTTTTCATCTCAAAGTAAATAGTAAGTCTTTCGTATATTTCTTTCTCATAGGAATAATTGCAGTGCAGACATTGAGTGGATAGTTCGGTGATTACGTTGTAGCATTTAGGACATTGCATAAGTACCCCCAAGGTTTAATCATTATGGTAAGTCTCTTTTTATGGCGTCATTATAACAAAATATATATCTTAAGGCTTGATAAATCTTTTGCAGACGTCCAAAATAAACCATGAACACGCGCAGTTTGCCTGTCCTTATTATGGGGTTGAGCTCGATCCTGCTTCAGATAATAAGCCTGAGGCAGCTGCTTGCAGTTTTCTCCGGCAATGAGCTTGATATCGGCATAACCCTCTCTGTCTGGCTCACTGCTGTTGGAACAGGAAGCTATATCGGATACAGGCTGAAGTTTAAGAACTCATTCGCATGGTCATTTATCGCAGTTGCCTTTTTTGCACAGCCAACAGTCCTGTCCATGGATCTTTTAAGGCCTCTCCTGGGTATAGGATTTGGGGAGATTGTACCGCTCACAGATACTATAATCTCTACTGTCCTCCTGCTTTTACCGTTATGTCTTGTGCTTGGCATGCAGTTTCCGCTGGCAGTCTCCTATGCAGGCGGGGATGCTTCAAAGGCATACAGTCTGGAGGCAACAGGGGCATTTATAGGCGGGACATTGTTCACACTCCTCCTGGCCGGAAAGGCGGAGGCATCAATATTGACGCTGATGGTAAGTATAACAAGCATTATGACAGCCTCATTTCTTCTCAGAAGAAAATCTCTCTTTTTATTTCTGGCGATTCCGTTGATCATCCATCTTGGTGCCAACAGATTAGAAACCCAGTTTCTGCCAAAAGACATGGAGCTTGTCAAAAGAGTGGAATCCAGATACGGTGAGATCACGTTATTGAAGATGAGAAGCCAGATGAATGTGTATTCTTCGGGAAAATTTGATTTCTCATATCCTGACCCTCAGACAGAAGAAATAAGGGCGCACATGCCGGTGTCAGTACATCCGTACCCGGAGCGCATATTGATCATCGGCGGTTCCCCTGCTGTGGTAAGAGAGATTCTTAAGTATCCGGCCTCAAGTGTGGATTTTTTGGAGATGGACCCAAGGATGATAGATATCTCGCTAAGTCTCCTCTCAAAAGAGGACAGGTCAAAACTCAATGATAAGAGATTAAGGATAATCTCAGAAGATGCAAGGAAGTTTATAAAAAGTCTGCATGGGCCCTACTACGATATAGTTATATTAAATCTTC
>MHDW01000014.1:8639-13048 GCA_001803645.1 Nitrospirae bacterium GWC2_42_7
TGCGAATATAAACCGGTTTTATACAGAGGAATTTTTTTATGAGGCAAAAAAGGCATTAAAAAAAGACGGGATCCTGTCACTCACACTTTCAGCATCCTCAGGTTACATAGGCCGCAGGATGCAGACAGTCAACGGCTCTGTGTACAATTCCCTGAGATCTGTTTTTGGATATACAGCCGTATCTTCAGAGGAATATGGATATGTGTTTGCATCTGACAGTCATTTTGATATAGATCCTGCGCTGCTCGAAACAAGGTTCGATCAGAGAATGATAAAGACAGAAAACTTCAGGCCTTACATATTCTACGATGCCTTTTCCCCTTTAAAGACTGCGATGGTAAAGGAACGACTTGGTAAGATCATCGAAAAAAATAAAGACATGCGGCCCTCAGCCTATCTTTACAACCTGATGTTATGGGCTGATATACAGGGCAGTAATCTGCTGATGCCTTTGCTTGACTACAGCAGAGAATTATCCGTACTCATGGTGATTCTGATTATCGCAGCTTCGGCTTTGCTATGGAGAAGAAACAACGCTGTCTATTATTCGATATTCACAACAGGATATTCGGCAATGGCATTTTCAGTCATGATAATCCTCTTTTACCAGTCTGCATATGGATATGTCTATGAGATGATAGGGCTGCTCACTTCCATGTTTATGGCAGGAATGGCCTTTGGAGCTTATATAATGAAGAGTGTTTCAAGACCGATGAAATGGCTCCGGCTGTTTGAAGCAGTAATGATAGTGCTTTTCATTTCTTCTCCCCTGTTCTTCAAACAAGAGATACTTTTTTATATATTAAGCCTGTTCTGCGGAATGGCAGGAGGAATTCAGTTCACATTGGCAAATCAATTCATGAAAACTGCAGATCCTTCCTGCTCTGTTTTGAAAGGAGGGCTGCCTGATACAGCCAGGACAGCCGGAAGACTTTACGCATTTGATCTTGCAGGCTCTTTTCTCGGGGCGCTTCTGACTTCTGTATTTCTTATGCCGATATTCGGAATTCAAAATACAATCATATTTGTGGTATTAATAAAAGCAGTATCTTTGCTTCTCCTTTTTTCGATAAGACATGAAAAGGCTTAGAATATACTTGCTGGCAATAACGCTCCTGTCATTAGCTGCGGGTCATTTCCTTTTTTCTGAAAAACGGTCAGATGAAATTGAATCTATCAGGGCAATACTGCCAGACGTAAAATTCTCAGAAAAGAAGGACAATCCGTCGTATTTCCGTTCAGAAGAGGGCCTGGTTGCTTTCAATACTTATGATATTGTGCCTTCAATCAGGGGATATGCAGGTCCCATCAAGACTTTAGTGGTGTTGACCCCTGAAGGCAGGATAGCAGGGATAAAGATCCTTGACCATAAAGAGACAAAGAATTATATCCATTATATGGAGACTCCGCAGTATCTGTCACAGTTCACAGGTAAAAGCGTAAATGATCTGTTCGAAGTTGATAAGGACATTGACGGCATCACCAGGGCCACAGTGAGTGTTGAGGCGCTTGCAAAGACTCTAAAGGAATCTTCACGGAATATTGCGTCAAATGTGCTTGGCCTCGAGGTCTTGATAGAAGGAAAGAAAACTCCTTCAGGTTATGGATGGCTTATATATTCTTTGCTGTTCTGTTTTGCATTTGTATTTTATTATGTGACAAGAAGATCAGAGAAGATGCTCAGGATAAGGGACATTAGTATGATTGCAGGCATACTGATAATCGGGTTATACCTTTCGAGCCCTTTTTCAATATTACATATATTTAATATCCTCCTGCTCAGGCCTTCATCCTCTCTCCTCTGGTATGCGATAATCATTACAACTATACTGTCCATCATGCTTGCAGGGAGATTTTATTGCGGGTGGTTATGCCCTTTCGGAGCATTGTCTGAATTTATAGGAAGACTGCCTTTCAGAAAGTGGAGCATCCCTTCAGAGATGGATGACAAATGGAGAAATCTGAAATATCTTCTGCTCGGATCAATAATATTTATCGTTCTTTTCAGCAGGAGAGCTGAATTCGGGAATTATGAGACATATGTCACACTCTTTTCCTTCCACGGTAATTATCTCACATGGACTCTCGCAGGCATTTCTTTGTTAGCGAATATACGCATTGAGAGGTTCTGGTGCAGGTATCTGTGTCCTGTTGCAGCGCTCACAGGACTTTTCTCACGGAAGGACAGCGGTTATGTGAGCAGGAATGACTGCCCAATGGCAAACAAAATAAACCCTCATATTTCCGAATGCATCCGTTGCAACCGGTGTTATTTAAAAAGCTAACAGTACCTTGCGATTGAGTACCGCAATACGAAATAAGAATATTTGAGTTGTACAGAAATGAAGTGAATTCTGCGAGCGAATGCAAAAAATCCTTGTATTCGTTGTTTTTTTAGATATAATAAGAATTACTTATCAGTCTATTGATAAATTTGTGGATAACCTCTTATTTTAAATACAATTTTTTTCTTGACAAACATTTTCTCCCTATGATAACCTTCGTATGTTTTTTTAGAAAAAAATTTGGCTGAGAGGATATTATGCTTGATTTCTACCCCAAAGAGTTTATAGCTTTAGCCTTAAATTTCTTCGTCTTGATTTATATACTCAATATGATCCTTTTTAAGCCGCTCCTCAAGATCTTCAAAGAAAGAGAAGATATTGTCAAAGGCTCTATTAATGCGGCAAATGACATGAATACCAAAAAAGAAGAAGGCATCTCAAGGCTGCAAAAAGAACTTGCTGATGCCAAGGGCAAAGCAAAAGAGGTTTTCGAGAATTTGCGGAATGAGGGATTGAATAGTCAGAAGGAATCCATGCAAAAGGCAGAGGCGTCTGCTGCCGCCACACTCCAGAAGGCAAGAGAAGAATTAAGAGCAGAAGTAGAGAAGGCAAGGACTCTGCTCAGATCCGACGTTGAGAAATTCTCTGACGAGATCGTCAGAAAGCTGGTAAAAGCATGAAAAATACAAGTCAGAAGTTAAAAATAAAGGGTCAAGGGTCAAGGGTCATGAAACACTTGCTACTTGCTACTTGCTACTTGCTACTTGCTGTTTCAGTTGCTTTTGCAAGCAGTGGCGGTGAGGGTGGCCAGGAGAAAACTCTGTTTCAAGCGTATATGTGGCCTGTTATAAATTTTCTTCTCCTTGTAGCTCTATTGGTCTTTATGATAAAAAAGGCGGATATCAAGGGTTTCTTCAGGAAGAGGACTGAGTTGATAGAGCAGACCCTTAAAGAAGCGCGCGAGGCAAAAGAGCTTGCACAGAAGGCTCTTGCTGAAGTTGAAGAAAGGCTCAAACTGAAAGACACGGAGATTGAAGAGATTGTTTCATCCTCAAAAGAATCCGGAGAAAAAGAGAAGGCAAGACTGACAGAAGAGGGAGTCAAACTCAGTGAAAGAATACTTCAGCAGGCAAAAGTAAACATAGAATACGAAGTGAAGAGGGCAAAGGAAGAGATAAAAGGTGAAGCTGTTGAAATTGCAATGGAGCTTGCTGAAAAGAAACTTATAGAAAAACTGACAAAAGAAGAACAATTGAAACTGCTTGAAGAATCCTTAACAAAGATCGAGGGCAAAAATTGAAACCTATAAAACAAGCCAAGAAATATGCTAAGACTTTGATCAACGTCGTGGGCATTGATGAGACAGAGAAGGCCTTAACTGAACTCATGCTGATAGAAAACCTTATGTCTAAGAGCAAGGGGTTCAAAAGCCTTCTTGTGAATCCCGGGTTTTCTCAGGCTGACAAAGAGAATGCATTAAAGCTGATCGCAGCGAAGATCATGCTCTCTGAAAAAATGGTCAAGTATGTTACGTACCTGATTGAGATGAGGGCCATTATTGCGCTTTCACAGATAATAAGGCTGGCCACTGCAATTTATCTTGAAAAGAAGAAACGTGCAAAAGCGACTGTTCTGACCCCTATCGAGATAAGCAAGAGTCAGGAAGACAGGATCAAAGCCTCCCTAAAGAAATTAATCGAAAAAGATGTGGATATAGAGATTGTTATAGACAAGACCTTGCTTGGCGGAGTCCTTGTAAAGGTGGGCAGCACTATGTATGACAGCAGCATAAAAGGCCAGCTAAGGCTATTAAAAGATGAGCTCATAAAGGGGTGACGATATGGACATTAAAGTAGAAGAGATAAGTGAACTTTTAAAAAAGCAGATAACTGATTTCGAGAAGAAGGTAGATGTCAGCGAAGTCGGCTCAGTCATTTCAGTCGGCGACGGAATTGCAAGGGTCTACGGGCTCGATAAATGCATGTCATCAGAACTTCTTGAATTCCCTAATGGTGTTATGGGAATGGCCCTGAATCTCGAAGAAGATTCAGTCGGCGCGGTTCTCTTTGGCGAAGACTCACTTATCCATGAAGGAGATGTTGTAAAACGCACAGGCAGGATCAT
>MHDW01000014.1:13095-16121 GCA_001803645.1 Nitrospirae bacterium GWC2_42_7
GAGTTCAGAATAGTTGACGTTGTTGCACCGGGTATTGTTGACAGGCAGCCTGTTACTGAACCTATGATGACAGGTCTTAAGGCTATTGATGCAATGATACCTGTTGGAAGAGGACAGAGAGAACTTATTATCGGCGACCGTCAGACAGGGAAAACTGCTGTTGGTATAGATGCTATTATCAACCAGAAGGGCGGCGACGTAACATGTATATATGTTGCTATTGGACTGAAACGTTCTAACGTTGCCAGTACCATGAAGATACTTGAGGAAAACGGGGCCATGGAGCATACGATAATTGTTTCATCAACAGCCAGCGAGCCCGCACCTCTTCAGTATATAGCTCCTTACACAGGATGCGCTTTAGGAGAATATTTCAGGGACAACGGCAAACATGCCTTAATAGTTTATGATGACTTGAGCAAGCAGGCCACAGCATACAGGCAGCTTTCGCTTTTGCTGAGACGCCCGCCCGGACGTGAAGCTTTCCCTGGCGACGTTTTCTATCTCCATTCAAGACTCCTTGAAAGGGCTGCAAAACTCTCCAAAGAGCTCGGCGGAGGCTCATTAACAGCCTTGCCGATAATCGAGACACAGGCCGGTGACGTGTCTGGATACATACCTACAAACGTTATCTCAATTACAGACGGACAGATATATCTTGAGCCAGAGCTTTTCTATGCTGGTGTAAGACCGGCTGTTAACGTTGGTCTCTCGGTCAGTCGAGTTGGAGGTGCTGCACAGACAAAGGCCATGAAACAGGTTGCAGGAACATTAAGACTTGACCTTGCTCAGTTCAGGGAACTTGCTGCATTCGCACAGTTCGGCAGTGACCTTGACAAATCAACCCTTTCCCAGATAGAAAGAGGCAAGAGGATGGTCGAGCTTCTGAAGCAGGGCCAGTATGTGCCTATGAAGATGGTTGATCAGGTTATGGTCCTTTTCGCAGCAACCCAGGGGTTTATTGATGACATTCCTGTGGAAGCTGTAAAAAAATTCGAAGAAGAGTTTTTGCGCTATATGAGTGACAGAAAAGCAGACATCAAAAAGGAACTTGAAGAAAAGAAAGCCCTTGACGATGACCTTAAGGCTAAACTGAAAACTGCTGTCGAAGATTTCAAAAAAGGGTTCCAGGCTTAGAGACCGTAACCGGTGATGGGTGAACAGTAATGAGAAAAAGCAACGAACATAAAGTACTTGCACATTACACATTACGATAAAGGAATATTATGGCTACACTAAGAGATATAAAAAGAAGAATAAAAGCGGTCCAGAGTACAAGCAAGATCACAAAGGCCATGAAAATGGTTGCTGCTTCAAAATTTCGGAAGGCTCAGCAGAGGATGTTCGAAATGAGGCCTTACGCAGAAAAGATGGCTGCTGTGCTTTCAAGCCTTTCAACCGGCGCTGATTCAGAAATACATCCTCTCCTTGCGATAAGAAAGATAAAAAACGTTGATGTTCTTGTTGTTACAAGTGACAGAGGACTCTGCGGTGCTTTCAATTCAAATATTCTGAAGGCTGCGGGAGTCCATATTGCACGGCTGAAGAAAGAGGAGTTTGAAGTAAGCGTCAGTTCTGTAGGCAGAAAAGCAAAAGACTATTATAAAAGAAGAAGTGTTCAACAGCGTAAGGCATGGTCAGGAATTTCCGGAAAAATATCATTTGCAAACGCACAGGAGATTGCCGGCCAGGTCATTGAGAACTATACAAATGAAACTGTTGATGAAGTATTACTGGTATATAACGAATTTAAATCCGCCGCAACTCAGAAGGTGGTCATATCAAGGCTCCTGCCTCTTGCGCCAATGGAGCAGTCTCAGGAGAGCCTTCCTGTATCTAGTTTTTTGTATGAGCCCTCAGAGCAGGAAATATTCACAAGTCTCCTTCCGAAAAACGTGGAAATACAAATATTCAGGGCCTTGCTTGAATCACAGGCATCTGAAGAAGCTGCAAGAATGGCTGCAATGGAGAACGCCACAAAAGCTGCCAACGATATGATAGAAAGTCTCACACTGCAGTACAACAAGGCAAGACAGGCTTCCATCACAAAAGAGCTGATGGATATTGTCGGCGGCGTTGAGGCCTTGAAAGGATAAAAAAAAGGATAAGAAAATAATGAATATATATACCGGAGGTCATTTATCATGAATATAGGAAAAGTCTCACAGGTTATAGGTGCGGTTGTTGACGTTGAATTTGAAGGCAAGATGCCTGAGATCCTGAACGCTGTAACAATCGAACAGAAGGGCGATGCATCCAAGGGCATCCCTGATATCAAGATCACGCTTGAAGTTGCACAGCATCTGGGCGACAACAAGGCCAGGACGATCGCAATGTCAGCTACCGACGGACTTGTAAGGGGAATGCCTGTTGTTGATACAGGCTCTCCGATAATGGTCCCAGTTGGAAAGGCTTCTCTCGGAAGAATAATGAATGTTATTGGTGAAGGTGTCGATAAACTCGGACCTATCAGTGGTGATAACATGCTTCCGATACACAGACCTGCACCTGATTTTGTTTCGCAGGAGCCTGTAACACAGGTTTTTGAAACAGGCGTTAAGGTCTTTGACCTGCTCGTGCCGTTTGTCAGAGGCGGAAAAATGGGAATGTTCGGTGGTGCCGGAGTTGGAAAGACCGTTGTTATTATGGAAATGATCCATAACATCGCAATGAAGCACGGCGGTGTTTCGGTTTTTGCAGGTGTCGGAGAAAGAACAAGAGAGGGTAATGACCTTTACGGAGAAATGAAGCACTCAGGCGTTCTTGAGAAAGTCGCGCTGGTCTACGGACAGATGAATGAGCCGCCCGGAGCAAGGGCAAGAGTTGCGCTAACAGCACTGACATGCGCAGAGTATTTCAGGGATGAGGGACAGGACGTTCTAATATTTATCGATAATATATTCAGATATACACTTGCAGGCTCAGAGCTTTCAGCTCTCCTCGGCAGAATGCCTTCTGCTGTCGGATACCAGCCTACACTCGGAACTGACATGGGTATTCTTCAGGAAAGAATTACAACAACAAAG
>MHDW01000015.1:0-2482 GCA_001803645.1 Nitrospirae bacterium GWC2_42_7
TGAACATACTACTTGAAAGCTTGGCCTCGTTAGGGTCTTTTTTCCTTTTCTCAGGGTCAAAGTCATCTATTGCTGTCTCTCTTTTATGTCCGAGGGTAAGTGAATGATGATGTGCAATGTAAGATTTCGGCACCCATCCGTGAAATATACCCCACAAACCTACCCTTGTTGAAGGATTTATAAAAGAAAGATATAAATGTCCGCTGACCGAGGTTGCTGCCATGAAGAAAATAGCAGCATGTAAATACCAGGCCAGCAGGGCAGTACCGTAGAACCACATGACCGCACCGCTTACAGGAAATGCTACTGAATAAAAAAGCACCAAAAGGCTGTTTATCTTCTGGCCGGTGTTGAACTTGCCTGCAGGAGGAACTTCTACATGATGGTCATAAATTGCTCTTACAGCGAGGAACATCCACCTGGCGTCATCTTTTCCCATCCTCAAGAAATCCCTAAGATTGGAAAAATTCAATCTTGGCCCGATAAAGAAAAAGGAGATCCCGAGCAGAACTGTCCAGACTACTGCAAAGATCTTATGAATGTACCTGATAATGTCGAAGGTGCCTGCGCTGATGTCGGAAAATCTGGAATATATCATCAGGCCGCCGGTGATAAGAAGGATTATAAATGGGATCGCATTGACCCAGTGGAGGATCAGCTCGGATGTTTCGAACCTTCTGAATCTTTCAGTGTTCTTCTGATCTTTCATGCAGACCGCTTAACCCCTCAATATGTACTTTTCAGATAAACCTCACAAACTCATCTTAATAATAGCAGAACAGATGTTTTATCTCAAAAAGACCTGCTTGTTAAAACAGGATCAATGCAGAACAAAATCTTGTTTTTATCACCATAACGTATTATCATTAGTAAATTTTGACAATAAGGGATGAGCAAAAAAAGGAAAATGCTATTTTATAGGCTAAGATGAATTTAGACGAGATCAGAAAAAAACTTGCAACCTTTGCACAGGCCCGCAACTGGGACCAGTTTCATTCTCCCAAAAATCTATCGATGGCCCTGGCAACTGAAGCTGCTGAACTCCTCGAGATATTCCAATGGCTCACTGACGAACAATCCAGAAAGGTCGTCAGGAACAAAAAAGAGATGGCACAGATACGTCAGGAGATCGCGGATGTGATGATCTATCTCGTACGCCTCGCTGACAAACTCAATATAGACATCGGAAAAGCAGTGCTCGAAAAGATCGAACTGAACGAAAAGAAATATCCGGTAGAACTTTCAAAAAATAACGCTACGAAATATAACAAGAGATGAGCAAGGGAAAAAGTCTAATCAGGTTTTATTGAGTCGCCGGAGATTGTTGCCGGAAGGATCTCTTTTTTCAATCCCGTTAAATATGCTGTTGCATCGGCCCTTTGTTCGTATGAGCTTTCTTTGTCCTTTATCCGTTCAACTTTATGCGTCTCGAGGTCTATCGAGATAACTTCAACACAGTAGCACGAGTCCTTCATAACAATGCCGTATGCCCAGAGCAGACCGTTAGCGTCCTTGCCGATAGTTCCCCTGCTGACAGGTTTTCTGAACTCAGTCCTGATTATGTCCTCAACCGAGAAATGCGATGTTTTCGGTCTCTTTTTCATTAGTTGTCCAGATATTTTAACTGGAGAATATCCTCAACCATTTCTTCGGCTGTATATTTTTCGCTCTGGAGTTCAAAAAGAGCTACGGACATGAAGGCCATCTGTCTATTAACAGGACCAACATTTCCGACCCAATCTTCTACTATTTCCCTTGTAATATCCTTGTTCGCTGTCTGCACCTTTTTCGTCAGGGCATTATATAGATTATCCAATGTAGCCATCTGCACCTCATTATCTTTCATGCTTTATTATAACACGCGGAGCCGGCAAATCTTGCCATGAAGGCTTATGGAAATGTTTATAGTTGACTATTCCGTTGGAGGTTGTACAATAAGAGTAAGTCTTATAAAGGAGGATCTCATGAGCAAAGAAAAACATAAGCAAAAGCCGAACACAAAGAAAAAAGCACAGCACACCCTGAAAGAAAAAAGACAGTCAAAAAAAGAAAAGGGTGAAGGTAGTTCCATCCAAATAATGCCCAGATAAGTTTACTGAAGCAAGCAAACAGAAAAGCAGGGAAGTTTGCGAGCAGGCAAATATGGTAAAATCTCTGTCATATGAACCTGAATAAAATATGTCCTGTTTGCGAAGCTGAGTATCTCCCTCATATCCAAAAATGCGCGGATTGCGGCACAGACCTCCTCCTGCCCGAAGAGTACAGAAATGCACTGGAGGAAAGAAAGCTTACAGCGGAAAAAACCGTTGACAACACAGCCGTAGTCAGGGAGGGCGACCTGGCCTGGATGAAAGAACTGCGCGCAGTTCTCATAGATGCCGGAATACCCTGCACTATCTTTTCCGATGCAGGCTGCAATAAAGGATGCTGCGGAGATAAATGCCGGTTATTGGTCTCGCAGGATTATCTTCAAAAGGCACAG
>MHDW01000015.1:2510-8660 GCA_001803645.1 Nitrospirae bacterium GWC2_42_7
TTAATCCGGAACTCCGCACTTCGAACGAATGGATAAAAGAAGGAAAGTGTCCGGCCTGTGGTTCTTCTGTGGGCAAAGAAGAGCAGGAGTGCCCGGATTGCGGGCTGGCTCTGCTTATTGTTGAAGAAGAGGAAGACACAAGCGATCAAGCAGGATAGCCTGCAAGCTCGGAAGTTTGGAAACTTAGAGCTTAAAAATCAAGCCTGATCTGCCAATGGTCTTTATAGCTCATACACTTTATCCTGATGCGGCAGTTGTTGCAGACCTTGATGAACTTATAACACTCGTAGTGTCTGCACCATATCATATCCTTGGTAGAAGGCTGGCCTGCTCCCTGTGGGGACGACAATGCTGCAGAAGAAATATCTTTTCCCATGTCTTTATTATTATGCCATTTCTTTCCGCATCCTGCTAGTCTGCCAGCTTAATAGCTTGCCAGCTTGATAGCTTGTCGGCTTGATAGCTTGCAAGCTAAAGCTAGTGCATACACCCGACTCTAGGTTATACTTTTATATATTTAGAACTAAGCGAGGGCTGGCAGTTGAATAAGTTATGCGGGACCTGCAAATACGGCTATGACATAAAACCCGGAGGACAGAAGCCTTCTCCTGGTACGGTCTGGTGCGGGAAAAGGTCCATCCAGATGGCAAAGAACAGGGATATGCCCTGTTTTGTTTCTTTTGGAGGCAAAAAAACAGCTCACTGCTTTGAGTGCAAAAGAGCTAAGATCACAACTCCGGCTGGTGGCGCGCTCCAGCTCGGCAATGTCTGGTGTGAAAAAAAGAAAACAGAGACACATAAAATGCGCAGCATGGAATGCTTTGAATAATTAATTGATCTCAATATGCATTTTTTGGATTATTTTTTTCGCCTGAGGGTGTCCCTGATATAACCTGCAATAGCAATAATATCCCCAGAACTTTGCACCAGATATGTTGCAGTTGAGCTTGACCTGCTGTATAAAAGAATCAATGTCCTTCATTCATTACAATAAATTCCCCTGTAAAAAAAGACAAGGCATCCGGGCGAAAAGACCGGCAGCAGATGGAAATATCCTTAGTGCAGTTTGTATCATAATTACATGGAAGTTAAGATCGATCTGCATGTGCATTCAAAAATGAGCGGTGACACAGACTCTGATCCCGAGGAATGTGTTATAAGAGCTATTGAGAGGGGCCTGTACGGCATAGCTTTTACCGAACATTACTCATATGCAGCTTCAGAGGTCTCTGAGCAGTTAAGAGAAAAGTATGGTAACAGGATAATGATATTCAGGGGGATTGAATTTTCTGCAGCTGAAGGCCACTGTCTGGTGTTTGGCATGGACACTGACAGGCTTGTAAAAAAATATGCGCCTGTTCAGGAGCTTGTCAGGATAGCGCAAGAAAATGGAGGAGTGATAATCCCTTCCCATCCTTTCAGAGGCGAAAACAGCCTCGGCAAAAAGCTGATGCATCTTAGAGGTATAAATGCGCTCGAAGGATATAACGGATGCAACCTGCATGCCTTTAATGAAAAAGCTGTTGATACTGCCATGGCTATGGGGCTCCCGTACACAGGTGGTTCAGATGCTCATGACCCGGCAGAGGTCGGCTCCTGTTATACCCTGTTTCAGGAGGATGTCAGATATGATAATTTCACAGGTGTTCTTAAGGGCGGGAGGTACCGCGGGATAGATACAAGGAAGATAAGCAGATGGAATATGTGGAAAGGGAAAGACGATGATCCTCTTTCCGGATAAAAGTCCTTTAGTCTGCTTTTAATCTGCAATTGCATGTTTTTTAACTTGCAATCCCGCTTAACTTGCCGGCTTATTGTCTCGCCGGATCGCTGACTACTTCAGTTTCATCCCCTTGAGCACTGCTTTTTTTCCGCCAAAACCAGGCATCTGTTCAACAGAAAAACCTGCAGCAACAAGTCCCCGCCGGACAGCTCCGGCAACTGTAAAGGTGGCACAGGTACCGTAGGTCCTTGTTTTCTCTCCGATCGCCATAAGAAGCTCAGGCCGCCAGATATCAGGGTTTTTCTTCGGTCCATGACCATCAAGAAACCAAGCGTCACATGGAATTGTTAGTGCATTGACCATTTCGAGGGCCTCCCCTATCCAAAGATTTAGGGTCAGGATGCCGAAAGGCCGGTCAAGTTGCATCCGGTGCCACCCAGGCTTGGAAATTTCAACACTGCTGTAGGCCCGGACAAGCAGATCAATAAGCGGACCGACCTCTTTTCTGAACCCCCCGATAATGGACGCCATTCGCTCGGAAGTTATAGGATGCAGTTCAACTGAATTGTAGGTGATCGCGATATCTGTGATGCCGGATCTGTCCAGAAGATCTATGAGTGCAATGAGCAGACGGCCTGCGCCAAAGCCTGTTTCACCTATTCTGAATTCTTTTGTCCCGGGCCCCTTGGCTGTAAGAATATCAATGATGCCGGTACCATTAAAAAAAATATGCTTAGCTTCTTCAATGGCATTTACCACATCAAAATAGCGGTCGTCATAATGTTCGTTCAGAAGATAGGGAGGGATCTTCATGGTCAGAACTGATCAGGGACACATTCCAAAGGAGCGTTTTTTGGCCGGAGTTGATATTGTGCAAGTCATGAGCCATTGTAACATGGAAGTTTGCAAGCAATACAGCTTGTCAGCTTTCGTTGCTCTATGCTCTATGCTCTATGCTTGCTCTATATTGCATTGTTTCTTAATATATTGACAATGCACTTTTAATTTGATAAGATGCATCATAAACACAAGGAGGTACTTTAAGATGAGAAAACTGACACTTAATCTTTTTTTTGTTATCACAGCGCTTATCACAGTCGTAAGTCTGGCAGGAGCTGAGGACGCTATACTGAAACCTTATGTCCTGGCGGAGAGTATGCCAGGCACGATAGATAAGAAGCTTGCTGATGTTAAGACAGCATTGGGCCAGCAGGGCTTGCAGGTGGTTGGCGAATATGCTCCTTACAAAGGGGCGCATGTCATTGTGGTCTCAAGCGATGCCCTCAAGAAAAGTGCTGAGAAATCAGACTTTGGCGGATATGGTGCTGTACAGCGTATTTCCCTTACCGAGGCAGGTCCGGACCTGCAGATATCCTATACAAACCCTCTTTATATGGCCCAGGTCTATCGCATGAAGGACTCTCTTTCTGACATTGCCGGAGAACTCGAAAAAGCGCTCGGCAAAAAAACAGAGTTTGGATCAAAGGATGGTCTCAAGGCAAGCAAGCTCCGAAAGTATCATTACATGGTCATGATGCCGTATTTCACTGATCAGGTCAAGCTGGCTACATATGGTTCGCAGGAAGAGGCACTCAAAACTGTTGAAGCGAATCTTGCAGCAAAAAAAGGAGGAACACTTAAGGTCTTCCGCATAGACCTTCCGAATAAGAAAGAGTCTCTCTTCGGCGTAGGCCTTTCCGAGGGCGATGGTGCTGACGCAACTGTTATGAAAGTTACCGATCTCGGGGACACGAAGCATACAGCACATCTTCCTTATGATCTGTTGGTGTCCAATGGCACAGTTTACATGCTCCACGGCAAGTTCCGCATTGCATCGAGTTTTCCGGATCTTACAATGGGAACGTTCATGAAGATATCCGGAGCACCATCAGCCATCGAAGATAAACTGGAAATGGTTGCAGGAGAAAAATAGACTCAGACCAACAATCTTGATAGCTTGCCAGCTTGATAGCCTGCCAGCTTGCTGGCTGAAAATATCTCTGTTATCTGCCCAGAAGTGCTTTATCTACGGCAGCAGAGAAATTCTCGACAAGAAAAGGATTAAGGTCACGGCCTGCTGATTCTTTCATCATCTTAAGGATGGTAGTAATATCAAATGATTTTCTGTACGGCTTGTCTGTTCTGAGCGCATCAAAATAATCAGCAACAGCAATGATCTGGCTTATGATATGCTGTTTCCTGCTCTTTCTCTTGGTTTCAGGATATCCGCTGCCATCGAACTTCATATGATGCTCATACGCAGCGATCAGGGCAGACCGTGGTATGTCAGGCAAAGAGGCAAGATATTTAGCGCCATAAAAAGGATGCTTTTTCATCTCTTCCCACTCCCTGCTGTCTAACTTCGTTCCCTTTTCGAGCAATTCCTTTGAGGTGAACATCTTGCCGACATCATGGAGCAGACCCGCCATCCCCACATCATGAAGGACATCATTCTTAAGCCCAAGGCTTTCTGCCTGAAATATTGCAAGCACAGCAACATTCACATTATGGGCATATATATATTCACTGTATGACTTTACCGGCTTGATGACCTCAAGAAAATTATATTCCTGTTTGATCGTCAAAATAAAGCTCATTACAACATCTTCAAGCCCGACCATATCCAGTTTCTTGAATCTTGAAACACCCTGGTAGGCTTCTTTGACCTTTTCTCTGTTCTCTTCAAAAGCAGCTCCGATATCTGAAGCAGGCACACCCAGTTTAACTTCAACAACTCCGGAAGTTATATGAGGATGTTTCCCGACATTCTTCTCAGGGGAAGCTATTTCTGTTATAAAGGCCTTAATTTCATCCTGAGTCACGCCTCTTGAAATAACAACCTTATCCATCCCGTTTTTCTTTAACTTCTTGATAAAACTTCTCACATGGATATTTTTATCTGCAAAAGGTTCATCATTGATAGTCAGGCTTCTCCCGATAGTAACTATGCTGAACTTGTCATCAATATAAAGGTTGTCCAGCCTGCTTACCGCACTCTGAGACACATGTATTACTGCCGGATGCTCTTTGGAATAAAGTGAACAGTTAGAAATACCTATCACCATGTCTGATATAAATCCTGTCACCTGTTCTTTCAAATGCCTAGTCCTCTGCCTTGGTTGATATTATTATTTTTAAAAGTAGTTTTTCGCTTATTTCTTTAATATTTTTATTTTTAGACGCAAGGCCTGATTCAGCAAGTTCTCTGACAGAAGCAAACGGGTAGTTATCGAGGCCTTTAAAGATCTCCTCTTTAAGTTCTTCGAGATTATCTTTATAGAATATAGTCTTCGCATTAATGATATCCTGAAATGGTTTGATCGCCCTTTCATCCCCTATCTCTCTGAGCGCCCTGACCACTCCGATCTTGTAATATGCTCCTGTTCCAAAGATATCCTTTTTCTCAAGTAGCTCTATCAGATATGGCACAGAATCCCTGACCTTGTACATACCGGCAAGTTTGATTGCGCCGGTCCTTAACTTTGTGTCCTGACCCTGTAACCAGGCATTAAGAGCCGGGGCAGAATCAGACGTCTTGAAATGAAGAAGTGTCTTTAAAGCCTCAAGACAGACTATCCTGTTCTTATGCCTGATCATTTTTCTTATTAATGAGATCTCTTGCTTGCCATTACATTCCCTTACAAGATAGAGCATGTTCCTGACCACATGCCATCTGCTGTCACCAAGCCTTTTGGCTGCATGCGGCACAACATTGCTGCCGATACCTGTAAGGACTGAGAGCAGGAATCCCCTGGTGCTCGAAAAATGCTCCTCTGCAAGCGCATCAAGAAGAGGTTCTATCACAGAACGCTGCAAGGCCCTTGAGAGTCTTATCGCACCTTCCCTCTCTTGTCTGCCGAGATATCTGAGAGTATCTACAAATCTTGCCACAAATTCATCGGAATGAAAGAAATACTCTATAGTAGCCGATGCTTCATTGATAAATTTTCCGCCCAGTGTCTGCTCTCTTATGACATTATAGATCTCGAGTATCTCTTCGAACCTGCCGGTCTCGAGAAAGGCGTTGACAAGCTCAGATAGTTTTGTGATCAAAGTCATGTAATCTGAAGAATCTGTCAGGTCAGAATTCATTATTTCAAGAATAATGTCCATTGTTGTAACGTCCATTGATTCGTCAGAGAATTCGTCATTGAGCTTGCTGTCCTTAGCCCTTCCTGATACTTGACCGAGCATTCTGTCAAGCTCATCCTTGTATCCCTTGCTCATGTAGTCATGCAGCTTGCCTTCCTGAAAAAGGGTCAGGATCTTTTCATCGATCTCAATATCGTCAAAGATCGCGGTTTTATTAATAAGGAAGTCAAAGCTCAGGGATTTGTCTTTATTTATCTCAGAAAGCTTATCGATAAGATTCTTCAGAACAGGGGGTACCAATGATGAATTTCCTACAAATACCGAGGCCAGCTTCT
>MHDW01000016.1:0-455 GCA_001803645.1 Nitrospirae bacterium GWC2_42_7
GGATCTGGCAGACGGAATAATAGAAGGGTTTATCTCTGCAGGTCTTGATGTCTTTGACATAGGGGTCTGTCCTACGCCGGTCCAATATTTTTCTTTATTCGATCTTGATCTTGACGGCGGCATCATGGTAACTGGTAGCCACAATCCTCCGGAATATAATGGTTTTAAATTAAGTGCAGGGAAAAAGACCATCCACGGAAAAGATATCCAGAAACTGAAAGAGATAATAAACAAAGCTGACTGGAAACCGGCTGAAAGAACAGGGACTGTTGAGCGCCGGGATACAGTAAAGGCATATAAGGAATATATGCTGAAAGAGTTCTCTTATCTCAATGACATACGATATAAGAAACTAAAGATCGTTGTGGATGCAGGAAACGGCACAGCAGGGCCGATAGTTCCTGAGATACTCAGTGCAATCGGTTCTGAAGTAATACCACTTTTTTGCGAGCCTG
>MHDW01000016.1:463-759 GCA_001803645.1 Nitrospirae bacterium GWC2_42_7
GCTGAGACTAAAAGATCAGGGGCTGATATGGGTGTGGGATATGACGGTGATGCAGACAGGATAGGTGTGGTTGACAGGGATGGCAATATAGTATGGGGCGACCAGTTGATGATAATCCTGAGCAGGGAAATACTGAAACAAAAATCCGGGGCAAAAATAATTGGAGATGTGAAATGTTCGCAAGTGATGGTCGATGATATAAAAACACATGGCGGGATTCCGATAATGTGGAAGACCGGCCATTCCCTGATAAAACAGAAGATGAGTGAAGAAGGCGCTATTATGGCAGGAGAATT
>MHDW01000016.1:829-6792 GCA_001803645.1 Nitrospirae bacterium GWC2_42_7
ATCCCGAGGATGTTCTATACCCCGGAGATCAGGCTTGACTGCCCTGACGAAAGAAAAAAAGAGATCGTTGAACAGATAGTCAGGCGGTTTATGGAATACAGAGATAACGGCAAGAGTCCGCACAGAGTGTTGGAATTAAATACAACAGACGGAGTAAGGGTAGTATTTGATAAAGGATGGGGGCTAGTGAGAACCAGCAACACTCAGCCTATAGTTGTCATGAGAGTAGAGGCAGAGGATGAAACAAGCCTCAACAAATACAAAACATTTATGGAAAATGAATTCAAGCAAGCAATGGGGGTGAACTGAAATGAAGGTTATCATTCTTGCAGGCGGAAGCGGAACAAGACTATGGCCTCTTTCGAGAAAAAATTATCCAAAACAGTTTCTGAAGATCAAAGGCGACAGGTCACTGCTTCAGCAGACTGTAGATAGATTTTTATTGATGGTTAATCCTGATGATTTTGTTTTAATGACTAATAATGACTACAAGTTCCATGTGCAATCAGACTTAAATTCTTTACCTTTGCCTCTACCTTTACCTGTTTTCAATATGATACTCGAGCCTGCAGGCAGGAATACTGCGCCGGCAATAGCCCTTGGGATTAAATATTGCCTTGATAAATTGGGCTGCGACAGGAATGAAGTTATTTTTGTGTCACCTTCTGACCATATGATCAGTCCCGAAGAAAAGTTTATCGAATATGTCAGATACGCAGAGGATGTAGCAAAACGCGGGCAGATCGTTACATTCGGAATCCAGCCTACAAAGCCTGAGACAGGATATGGATACATCAAAGTTAAAACTGAGAGGTTAGAACTGAGAAGTGAAAACTCTGAAGTGAGAACTAATAACCCGGAAATGAGAAAAGGAAAACATGAATATTTCCAGGTTGACAGGTTCACAGAAAAGCCTGATGCAGATACAGCAGTCGGCTACCTAAAAGAAGGCGGTTATTACTGGAACTCAGGCATGTTCGCCTTTAGCATTGGCACAATGCTCGATGAGATAAAAAGACATTCACCTGTTATTCACGAAATGCTTGATATGGGATATGATGAACTCCTGTCCAAATTCGAACAGATGCCGGATATCTCAATAGACTATGCTGTTGCAGAGAGATCAGACAGGGTTGTCACGATCCCTATGGATCTATACTGGAATGATATAGGTTCTTGGGATTCGATATATGATTTGCTGGACAAGGATGAAATGGGAAATGTCAGCATTGGAAATGTAATAGCACTTGATACAAAAGGCAGTCTCATAATCGGCAATAAAAGACTTGTAACTACGATCGGGCTCGAAGAATCTCTGATAGTAGAGACAGACGATTCCATATTAATTGCAAAAAGAGGAGAGACTCAGAAGGTAAGGGAGATAGTAGACAGGCTGAAAGCAACAGGAAGGAAAGAGGCAGAAGAACATCTCACAACCTATCGGCCGTGGGGCAACTATACTGTGCTTGAAGAAGGCCCGAGATACAAGATCAAGAGAATAGTTGTGAATCCAAACGCAAAGCTGAGTTCGCAGATGCATTATCACAGGTCTGAGCACTGGGTTGTTGTTAGCGGAACTGCAAAAGTGACGATCGGCGATAAAGAAATATTTATACATGAAAATGAATCAGCATATGTTCCGAAGTCTGCTGTTCACAGGCTCGAGAATCCCGGGAAAGTACTTCTGGAGATGATCGAAGTCCAGAACGGCGAGTATGTGGGTGAAGATGATATTGTGAGGATGGAAGATATTTACGGGCGGTAGAAAAAGATGGAGACGGTCAGGATAACTATAATAGGTGCCGGAGTGGTAGGCCTTGCTATAGCTGCTGAGTTATCAAAAAAATATGATGAGATAATTTTGATAGAAAAGCATGAGAAATTCGGACAGGAGACGAGCAGCAGAAATAGCGAGGTGATCCATTCCGGAATATATTATCCAACAGATTCCCTGAAAGCAAAGCTGTGTGTTGAGGGTAGACCTCTACTTTACAAATACTGTGAAAAAAACTCGATCCCATGTTTGAAGACAGGGAAACTCATAGTAGCATCAGATGAGTTTCATATCGCAAGACTTGAGGAACTTATAGAACAGGGAAAACAGAACGGCGTTGCTGATCTGAGGATATTAGGAAAGGACGAAATTCATAAGATGGAGCCTGAGGTAAATGCTGTTGCAGCCCTCTACTCTCCTGATACTGGGATAGTTGATTCCCATTCCCTTATGAAGAATCTCTTTAATGAAGCAGGATCTTCAGGAGTCACCTTTTCCTTTGGCAGTGAGATAGATCAGATAGACATGGATAAAGAGGGATATGTTATCGGGATAAAAGATGATGATTATAAATTCAGATCAAAGATCGTTATTAATTCAGCAGGCCTTTCATCAGATCACATAGCAGGCCTTGCAGGGATTGATGTTGACACAGCAGGCTACAGACTGAAATATTGCAAAGGATCATACTTCTCATATGCTAAAAGATCACCTGTTAATATGCTTGTGTATCCTGTGCCGCATAAAGACCTTTCCGGGCTTGGAGTTCATGCAACTCTTGATATGGGAAAGCGCCTCCGCTTCGGGCCTGATACAGAGTATGTCGATTCACTGGATTACACTGTTGATGCCAAGAAGAGAGATGTTTTTTATGAAAACGCTGCAGAAATAATAAAAGGGCTTGATAAGGGGTCTTTTGTCCCTGATATGTCTGGGATACGCCCAAAACTGCAGGGCCCCGGTGAAAAGACAAGGGATTTCGTTATTGCCGATGAAACAGCAAAAGGGTTCCCCGGGCTTATTAACCTGATCGGAATTGAATCTCCGGGGTTGACAGCCTCGCTTGCGATAGCAAAACAGTCAAATATTTTGGTTAAGAAGTGTTTATGAGATCAGATAAATTTATTAAATACACAGCTTCCATTTCTGAAGCCCTACAAAAGGCTGATTTTGATAAAATAAACATCCTTGCTGATTCTATCCTGAAGGCATGGCAGGGAAATAAACAGGTTTTTATATGTGGTAATGGAGGGAGTGCAGCAAATGCACTGCATATTGCCAATGATCTTGTTTATGGAGCAGCAAAAGATAAAGAGAAGGGTATACGTGCGATTGCGCTGACAGGTGATATTTCGGTAATTACCTGTATCGCAAATGATGTCTCCTATGAGGATATCTTTTCCCGGCAATTAGCTGTCCACGCCCAGTCCGGAGATATCCTGCTCGCGCTGTCCGGGAGTGGGAATTCTCCCAATATTGTAAAGGCTATTTCAGAGGCAAAAGAAATTGGAATGAGGACCTTTGCCATCCTTGGATTTTCAGGAGGGCGTTGTCTTGATCTGGCGGATGTTTCGATCCATTTTCAGGTTGATGATATGCAGATCTCCGAGGATATGCAGTTAATTGTCGGGCATATGGTTATGCAATGGTTAAGAGATCAATAAATTCTGTTCATAGATATTATTACAGGAGTGTCGATGTCAGAAAAAATAGTTGTTATAGGAAGTAATTCTTTTTCAGGCGCAAGTTTTATTGATTTTGCCCTCAATAATAATGCTGAAGTGACAGGCTTGAGCCGTTCAGAAGAATATGATCCTGTTTTTCTGCCATACCGATGGGGTGACTTGAGCAAATTAAACAGATTCAGGTTCCAACAGATGGATCTCAATAAAGACCTTGATGAAATAATAAAATTAATTAATGATTTCAGGCCTGATTATGTTATCAATTTTGCTTCTCAGAGCATGGTTGCAGAAAGCTGGCTCAATCCTGAACACTGGATGATGACTAATGTGGTATCTACGATCAGGTTCCATGACAGATTAAGAAAATGTGATTTTCTGAAGAAATATGTCCACATATCAACACCTGAGGTATATGGTTCCTGCAATGGTTTAATTCAGGAACATACGTATTACAACCCCAGCACACCATATGCTGTATCAAGAGCAGCATGTGATATGAGCCTGATGACATTCTTTAAGAATTATAACTTCCCTGTTGTTTTTACAAGGGCGGCAAATGTCTATGGCCCGGGTCAACAGCTTTACAGAATAATCCCGAGGACCATTTTATTTTTTTTGACAGGAAATAAACTGCAGCTGCATGGAGGCGGACATTCCGTTCGATCTTTTATCCATATAAATGATGTTGCTGACGGTACGCTCAAGGCAGCAAGGGAAGGCAACCCAGGGGATATTTATCATTTTTCTACTCCGCAGAATATTTCTATCCGTTCTGTTGTTGAACTGACAGCAAAGATCATGAATGTTGAATTCAGCAAGTTTGTTGAGGTTGCAGATGAAAGGCCTGGCAAGGATTCGGCCTATCTCCTGGACAGTACAAAAGCCAAAACCGGGCTTGGATGGAAAGACCGGATAAGTCTGGAACAAGGCATTAATGACACTATAAAGTGGCTGAAAGATAATCTTGAAATAATTAAAAAATGTTCTTTTGATTATATCCATAAACCATAATTACTAACCTTATCATTATGTCATTCCCGTGCTTAAAGCACCTACTGTTGGCAAGCAAAGCGCGCCGGGAATCCTTCTGATAAGAAAGATTCCGGACAAGCCGGAATGACAAGTAGTGCAAACATATTTCAGGATTTCTTAATAGAGGAGATAATATGAATATTCTGGTAACTGGCGGCTGCGGCTACATAGGAACTAAACTTGTCCCGGAATTGTTGGATAAAGGCCATGACGTGACAGTTATAGACATAATGTGGTTCGGTAATTATCTTCCAGTCCATAAACGACTGAAGGTCATACAGGATGATACGAGAAATGTTGATAATATTCAGCTGGACGGGACAGATGCAATAATTCATCTTGCAAATATAGCAAATGACCCATGCGGTGACCTTAATGCAAAACTCGCGTGGGAAGTAAATGCGCTTGCAACCATGCAGCTTATGGATAAGGCCGTGCGTTCAAAGGTGAAGCAGTTCCTTTTCGCATGTTCAGGCAGTGTTTATGGCGTGAAAGATGAACCCCAGGTAACTGAGGACCTTACACTTGTTCCTATTTCTGACTATAACAAGACAAAAATGGTAGCAGAGCGCGTGTTGCTCAGTTATAAGGACGACATGATCGTTCAATCTATCAGGCCTGCTACTGTTTGTGGATATTCGCCGAGGATGCGGCTTGATGTATCTGTAAATATGCTGACCATGCAGGCTTTGACAAAAGGAAAGATCACTGTTTTCGGCGGAACACAGGTACGTCCGAACATCAATATAAAGGACATTGTAAATGTCTTCACTTATTTTCTCGAACACGGCAGTATATATACCGGAGTTTACAATGCAGGGTTTGAGAATATTTCGATATTGGATATAGCCAGGAGGATCACAGAATTTGTCCCTGCAGAAATAATTGTTACTGAATCAAATGACCCGCGTTCGTATCGTCTTAATTCTGACAAACTGCTGTCAACCGGCTTTAAACCACAATTCAGCGTTAAAGACGCCATTGAGGAGATCATCAGTTTTTACCGTGAAGGGAAATTGGAGGATGAAGAGAAGTATTACAATATAAAAACGATGAAGAAACTGACGATATGATAAAGCACCCTGAATCAATAAAGGCTTTGAAGGACATCAACGGACTTGCTCCAGATAAGCGGGTCGTCTTTGTTTCCGGTAATTTTAATATTATACATCCCGGTCATTTGCGGCTTCTCCGCTTTGCAAGAGAATGCGGTGACTTCCTGATAGTAGGCGTACTGGATGGAAGATCACCCGGGGCAATGGTACCGGAAAACCTCAGGCTGGAGGGTATTGAAGCTATAAGCTGGGTTGATTACGGATTTATTCTGCATGACACGCCAGAGACTTTCATTGAAGAACTGAAACCTGCTTTTGTTGTAAAAGGCAAAGAGCATGAGGAGAAAATTAACTCTGAAGCGGAAGCAGTCTCGAAGACAGGCGGGAAACTTATTTTTGGATCAGGGGACATCACAT
>MHDW01000016.1:6824-9331 GCA_001803645.1 Nitrospirae bacterium GWC2_42_7
AAAGATCTGAACTTTTCCACCATAAAAAAGCCAAAAGATTTTCCGGTTCGCCACGGTTTCAGCAACAGCGATCTGTTGGATATCCTTGACCATATTAAAAATCTCAGGGTTTGCGTCATCGGTGATACAATTGTGGATGAGTACATTACATGCGATCCCCTTGGTATGTCACAGGAAGATCCTACCATTGTTGTGACCCCAATCGCGCGGGAAAAATTTATCGGTGGCGCTGCAATTGTTGCTGCACACGCGCGAGGACTTGGCGCACAAGTGCAATTTTATTCAGTCATAGGCAATGATGAAACTGCGGTTTTTGTCGAAGAGATCCTGCAACAGCACTGGATAAAAACACATCTGTACAGGGATGAAAGCAGGCCCACAACTTTAAAACAGCGTTACCGGGCATCTGAGAAAACACTCCTGCGGGTCAGTCATCTTCGACAGCATTCAATACCTGTTGAACTGCGAAACCGCATATTTGATGACATAAAAACTGTTCTGAATGATATTGATCTTGTTATTTTTTCAGATTTTAATTATGGGTGCCTGCCCCAATCAATTGTTGATCATATTATAGAAACATGCACTGCTAAGGGAATTATGATGGCAGCAGACAGTCAGTCCTCATCTCAGGTCGGTGATGTGTCCCGCTTTAAGAACATGACCCTGCTTACTCCAACAGAACGCGAGGTAAGGGTTGCCATGCATGATCCGGAAGCCGGTCTTGTAGTGCTTGCAGAGAAACTCAGACAAAGAGCCAATGCAAAAAACGTTATTATTACAATTGGGGCTGAAGGTATTCTCATACATGCAGAGACTGGCGAGCAGAATAACTGGCTTACAGACCGGCTGCCTGCATTTAACACAGCGCCAAAGGATATGGCAGGCGCAGGAGACTCTTTTCTAACCTGCGCCTCTATGTCTATGGCTCTTGGAAATAACATCTGGAAGAGTGTTTATCTCGGCTCTTTGGCTGCGGCCTGTCAGGTAGGGCGGATTGGAAATCTACCGCTTACTCCTGATGATCTAAAAACAGAGATCTTGAACGGCAACTGAATATGAAGGCTTTATTACTTTCAGCAGGCTTAGGGACCCGATTGCGTCCATTAACAAATACGATCCCGAAATGCCTTGTTCCTATTCATGGCAGACCGTTGATAGAATACTGGCTTGAATTGCTCTCTAATTCAGGTGAATTCGATATCCTCGTCAATTTACATTATTTTTCAGACGAAGTTCGTGATTTTATAGAAAAGAGCCCGTATTTTTCTATTGTTAGCACTGTTTATGAAGAAGAACTTCTCGGCACTGCCGGTACTCTCCTTAAGAACCGGGACTTTTTTGAGAACAGACCCTTAATGCTCATTCATGGAGACAATCTTTCCAGGTTCGATGTTAAAGCCTTTATTATGAGACATGCAAATCGTCCATCCGGATGCGAAATAACCATGATGACTTTTACGACGCCTACACCCGGAAGTTGCGGCATAGTGGAGCTTGACGAATATGGCATTGTTCGTGCTTTTCACGAAAAGGTTGAAAGCCCTCATGGTAATCTGGCAAACGGTGCAGTATATATTCTTGAACCCACGATCTTTGATTTTCTCGAAAGCCTTGATAAAGAATTTATAGATTTCAGCACAGATGTACTGCCGCATTATATAGGAAAGATCTTTACTTTCCATAATGATGTTTATCATAGAGATATCGGAACGATCGAGAGCTATATGACTGCTGAGCGGGAATGGGACCTTATAAAGAAACAGCCTTTTGAATATACCCATAAACGGTAATGAGCCTCTTTAGCGAACATATTCATATCGGCATTGATTTCGATAATACAATAGTAACTTATGACAACCTATTCCATAAGTATGCACTCGGTCTTGGACTGATATCTTCAGGAGTAGCAAAGAATAAACAAGTAATACGCGATACGATCAGAATGCTTTCTGACGGGAATGATAAATGGACAGAACTTCAGGGATTAGTTTACGGAACACATATGGATGAAGCTGAAATATTTGAAGGGGTGCGGAATTTCCTGGATAAGTGCAGAGAGATGTCAGCAAAGGTCTCAGTGATCAGTCATAAAACAATATATCCTGCCCTTGGGCCGCGTGTTAATCTGCGAGAAGCTGCTAGGAAGTGGATAGAAGCCAACGGTTTTTATTCTGAGTTCGGATTATCAGAGAATGATATTGTTTTTGAAGAAACGCTTGCCGGGAAATTGTCGAGGATATCCGAGAGAGGTTGCACATATTTCATAGATGATCTGCCGGAGGTTCTGCTCCATCCGGATTTTCCCTCAAATGTTGCAGGGATCTTATATGCAAAGAATACAGGCAAGGAAATTCCCGGGAATCTTCTGCATTTTGAGAACTGGGATGAGATCAGGGAATATTTCTTTGGATAGTCCTGTTAAGGATATCGAAGAGGTACTGAAAGGAATCTTGTCAGAAGGTCTTGGAGAAAAGCCGGTTAATATTGAGAAATTTCCTGCGAGT
>MHDW01000016.1:9341-11856 GCA_001803645.1 Nitrospirae bacterium GWC2_42_7
AATATCTTTCCAGGGAAGGCGACACGCGGGACCGGCTTGAAACAGAATTCTCAGGCTTGTCATTCCTCTGGGAAAACGGTGTGCGAAATATACCTGAGCCGGTTCTCAGTAGCAGTGAATACCAGATAGGTGTTTACAGTTATATAAAAGGTATCAAGCTTAAATCTGACGAGATAACTACTGATGATATACAGATGGCTTCTGATTTTCTCAGCCGGTTGCATTCACTTGCAGACGTTGAAAATGCTGACAAACAGCCCGTAGCTTCTGAGGCATGCTTCAGCATAAGGGCCTATATTGATTGTGTCGAAGGCCGTCTGAGCAATTTAAGGAATATAACAGTACAGAACGAGCTTTCTGAAATGCTCTCCGAATATCTTGATAAGGATTTTTCAGAATTATTTGAAGAGGTGAAGCAGTTCATAAAAGAGCAGGCCTTCCTGTTAAACATTGATATTGACAGGGAGCTCAGCAAAGAAGAAAAGACACTGAGTCCTTCAGACTTCGGGTTTCATAATGCGATCAGAGCTGAAGATGGCAAGTTATATTTTATAGACTTTGAGTATTATGGCTGGGACGACCCTGCAAAGCTGATAAATGATTTTTATCTTCAGCCGGCAGTGCCCCTGCCCAATACTTACAGGGAGAAGTTTTTTGAAGAGATGCAGCGCAGCAAAATAGCAGACATCAATCTTGAAAATAGACTGCCTTTTGTTTATCTTCTGCTTGCACTGAAATGGTGTCTGATCATGCTGAATGTATTCCTTGGTTCAGGAGATAGCGGAAAGTATGATGAGAAGATATGTTTTCAGCAGCTTGAAAAAGCAAAGGAGAAACTCCGGGTGACAAGGCACGAGTTTAAGAATAGGGCTTTTCCTCTTTCTTTGAATTAATGTTTGTCTGTAAGTTGACATATTGTCTTATCTTTGTCATTCCGGCTCGTCCGGCCACAGGCTCATGAGAATCTTTCGGGGGGAAGGACTCCCGACAAGCGGGAGTGACAGGAAATAGGCCATTTATAAATAGAGACTGAATAAGGTTAAAAAAATGGACGAGCGTTCAAAAGAATTCAGAAAAGAGATATTAAGGATCGTTGAACATGCCCGCAGGGGACATATTGGTTCGGCTTTCTCTGTGGTCGAGATCCTGCGGGTCCTTTATGAAGAGGTTCTACGCGTTAATCCTGACGATCCGCAATGGGCAGACAGGGACCGCTTTATCCTGAGCAAGGGACATGGCTGTCTTGCGCTTTATGTTGCCCTTGCTCAAAAAGGTTTTTTCCCAAAGACTGAGCTTTATCAATTTTGCGAGACTGATGCAATGCTTGGAGGACATCCACAATACGGCAAGGTCCCCGGAGTTGAGGCTTCTACCGGCTCGCTGGGACACGGGCTCTCTATAGGTATTGGCATTGCTTTAAACGCCAGGATAGATAAAAAGGATTACAGAACTTTTGTGCTGCTTGGTGACGGTGAATGCAATGAGGGATCAGTATGGGAGGCTGCGATGTCTGCCTGCAAGCATAGGCTTAGCAATCTGACAGTTCTCGTTGATTATAACAAGATGCAGTGTTTTGGAAATACATGTGATGTTCAGGATCTCGAGCCTTTTGCCGATAAATGGCGCAGTTTTGGTTTTAATGTTCATGAGGTTGATGGCCACGATGTAAAAGCACTTCAAAGGCTTCTGCCCGGTATAAGTTCTAACGGAGATAAACCTGATGTTATTATTTGTCACACTGTGAAGGGAAAAGGAGTTGCTTCCATAGAACGTAATGCAGCATGGCACCATAAGAGTAAGATCCCGGATAATGAAATGAAAAAATTGTTAGAAGAACTGGAGTCAGCAGGATGAGAAAGGCCTGTCTTAATGAAATATACGAGCTTGCCAAACAGGATGAACGTGTCATGTTCTTTGGTTCTGATATAGGCGCTGGTACTTTGTCGCAGTTTCAAAAAGAAATGCCTGAACGCTATTTCATGGAAGGGGTCTCAGAGGCGAATATTGTCGGCATGATGTCCGGTCTTGCAATGAACGGGAAAATACCATACATGAATACTATTGCTGTTTTTTTAACACGCAGGTGTTATGAACAGATCCTCCTTGACGCAGCCATGCATAATCTTAAAATACGCCTTATCGGCAGCGGAGGAGGAGTTGTTTATGCGCCCTTGGGGCCAACGCATCTTGCTTTTGAAGATATGGCCATTATGAGGGCAGTTCCTAATATGACGATAGTGGCCCCATGTGATGCTGAAGAGATGAAGCGGTTGATGCCTCAAACTCTTGATCATGAAGGCCCGATATATATACGTCTGGCTAAGGGCGGAGACCCTGTCGTGAGCTCGCCTGAAAAACCCTTTAAGATAGGGAAGGCGATACTTATCAAAGAGGGCGCGGATGTCCTGATTGTTACCACAGGGATTACTCTTAAGCTTGCGCTTGAAGCCTCCGATATCCTTGAAAAAAGCGGCATCAGCGCTGAAATTCTGCATATGCATACAGTTAAACCGAT
>MHDW01000016.1:11862-11928 GCA_001803645.1 Nitrospirae bacterium GWC2_42_7
ACATTCAGCTATTGGCGGGCTCGGAAGCGCTGTGGCAGAGATCATTGCCGAGGCAGGCTTTGATCC
>MHDW01000016.1:11937-19531 GCA_001803645.1 Nitrospirae bacterium GWC2_42_7
ATTTTCGAGGATCGCCTTACCGGATGTTTTTCCATCGAAGTACGGCTCGCAGGATGCCATTCTGAAATATTATGGTGTTACAACAGAGAGAATTGTTTCGGAAGCAAACTTATTAATTGGAGTGCGTTCCTAAACTTATTTCAGTTGTTATTGATCCGAAAATACCCCTCACCCTCACCCTCTCCCCCAAGGGGCGAGGGGTATTTTATAGATTCCCCTCCCTTGAGGGGAGGGGATAAAGGGGAGGGTGAAAGGAGTCATGACACATGGCGTATATTGATTTTTTGTCTGTCTTGCATAAAAAAACAAAAAGGGATTATCTGGCGAGGGTCAATGATGCTGAATTCCCTAAGGCAAAAGCAGCCGAACTGGCGAAAAAATGGGATTTCGACTACTGGGACGGAGATCGGAGGATCAACTACGGCGGATATCGTTATATAGAGGGTTACTGGGAAAAGGTTGCCCGTGCAATGGCAGAACACTATGGCCTGAAGGCTGGCGATAAGATCCTTGACATCGGTTGCGGCAAAGGGTTTCTGCTTTTCGACTTTACCAAGGTTGTCCCCGGAATTGAGGTGACCGGAATCGATATATCTGAATACGCAATTCGCAACTGCAAGGAAGAGATCCGGGATCGGCTCTATGTTGGCAGCGCTACTGACCTGCCATTCCCTGACCATTCCTTTGATTTCATATTTTCACTGAATACTTTTCACAATCTGCACTGTTATGACCTTGAAAAGGCATTAAGAGAGATGCAGAGGGTCGGTAAGGAACATAAGTACCTTTGTGTCGAGTCCTACCGCAACGAGGAAGAAAAGACGAACCTGCTCTACTGGCAGGTGACCTGTGAGGCGTTCAATACTCCTGAGGAATGGGAATGGTGGTTTAAGCTGACCGGTTATACAGGAGATCATGGGTTCATATTCTTTGAATAGTTATTAGTTAATAGTTATAGGGTTTGTTGATTATAAATAACCAGTAACCGATAACCAGTAACCGATAACCAGTAACCGATAACCAGTAACCGATAACTAATAACATTATGAACATGAAAGCTGCGATACTTGTTGAACAAAAAAAACCATTAGTTATTGCTGATATTGAAATGCCTAAAGAACTTCAGTACGGACAGGTGCTTGTCAGGGTTGTATGCAGCGGCATCTGCGGTTCTCAGATAGGTGAGATCGATGGTGTAAAAGGACCTGATAAATTTCTGCCCCATCTGCTTGGGCATGAGGGCGGAGGGATAGTTATTGATACCGGCCCTGGTGTGACAAAGGTCAAAAAAGATGACCATGTTGTTCTTCACTGGCGCAAGGGAGCAGGAATTGAGTCCCAGGCTCCAAAATACAAATGGGGCGATAAAACTGTTAATGCAGGATGGATCACGACATTCAATGAATACGCAGTAGTATCTGAAAACCGCCTCACGCCTGTTCCAAATGATCTTGATCTTGAGGTCGCCGCATTGATGGGATGCGCTGTGACAACAGGATTCGGTGTTGTAAATAATAACGCAGGCCTAAAGATAGGTGAGTCGATTGCTGTTTTTGGTGCCGGAGGCATCGGGCTCAATATAGTTCAAGGCGCCTCATTGGTATCAGCAGATCCGATAATTGCTGTTGATATATACGACCATAAACTTGAGCTGGCAAAAAAGTTCGGGGCTACTCATTTGATCAACTCTTCAAATACAGATGTCAAGGAAGAGATCTTTAAGATCGCAGGCAGGCAGGGAGTTGACGTGGCTGTTGATAATACCGGAGTAGTGAAAGTGATAGAACAGGCCTATGAGGTCACATCTTCTTCAGGCCGGACAGTTTTGGTCGGCGTCCCGAAGAGCGGAGATAAGATAAATATATATTCTTTGCCCCTGCATTTTGAAAAAACACTCTCAGGTTCTCACGGAGGAGAGAGCGATCCAACAATAGACATTCCAAAATATGTGAACCTCTACCAAAAAGGGAAATTTGACCTCAAAAGCATGATAACCCACAGGTTTAAACTTGATGATATAAATGAAGCGATCGCTTCTATGCGAAGAGGCGAAGTAATAAGATGCATCATAAAAATGGATTAAATGGAAACCGAAATTGTAATTAAACCTCAGAAGGGCTGGATACCTGTAAATTTCAGGGAATTGTGGGCATACCGCGAACTCCTGTTCTTCCTCAGCTGGCGTGATATAAAAGTAAAATATAAACAGACGACCCTTGGTGTTGCCTGGGCAATACTTCAGCCTTTTCTGACTATGATAGTCTTTTCAGTGCTTTTCGGGACTTTTGCTAAAATGCCTTCAGACGGAATCCCTTACCCTATTTTTGTATATGCAGGGCTTCTGCCCTGGAATTATTTTTCTTCTTCTCTCAGCAGTTCCGGCAACAGCCTTGTGGCAAGTTCAAATCTTATAACTAAAGTCTATTTCCCGAGGCTTATTATTCCGGCAAGCGCTGCGCTTTCGAGCCTTCTGGATTTCCTTATCGCCTCTGTTATTTTGATAGGGATGATGTTTTTTTATAACTATTCTCCAAATCTGTCCGGCATTTTCCTGATCCCTTCACTTGTGCTCCTTACATTTATGATTGCAGTTGGCTGCGGATTATGGCTCTCAGCGCTTAATGTCGAGTACAGGGATTTTCAATACGTGATACCTTTTCTCGTCCAGATATGGATGTTCGTCACTCCTGTGATCTATCCTGTTACGCTTGTACCTCAGAAATATCAGTGGCTGCTTGCGCTTAATCCAATGGGAGGCATCATAGAGGCCTTCCGCTCGGCAACACTCGGGCATCAGCCGGTCAACTGGTACCTTCTGGGAATATCAGCAGGAGTAGCGATAACCATATTCGCCTCAGGACTGCTTTATTTCAGAAAAGTCGAACGGTCGTTTGCGGATGTGATTTAAAGACGGTGAAGAACAGTTTAATTGGTTTCATTAGTTGGATTAGGTTTATGGACTATGCTGATGACCATGTGTTATAGTCTATTTAGATAGATATAAGACAGATAAAGGAGAGGCAAATGCATAAGACTATATCAGTAGCAGAGGGGAAAAGAGACTTCTCAGGCATTTTGAAAGAGGCCGAAAACAAGAAGGAAGATGTAATTGTAACAAGGCGCGGTGAACCTGTTTGTGTAATTATGCCCTACAAAGAATACCAGAGTATTAAAAGAATACGGAGCTATATGAGGATGGTTGAGATTTCAAAGGGAATGAAAGGGAAAAAGGTGAAGGTTTCGGACCTGCTGGAGGAGTCAAGGAAACAGCTTGAAGAGAGATCTTTGTGAATATTGTAATTGATGCAGGAGTTGTCCTTAAGGGATATTTTGCCGATGAAGCCGGGCATGAATATGCTCAGCTTATTATCAAGGAGTACGCTGAAGGTTTAGTCGAACTCCATGCCCCGCATCTCATAATCTATGAGCTTATCAATGCGCTTGTTGTTGCAGGGAACCGCAAGCGGCTTGGGAATGAACAAATAAATGAAATCATTGCGGAAATAAAGGAAATAGAGATTAATCTGAAACCTATAGGGGACATTCAGAGGCTTTTTGAGATCTCCCTGAAATACGGCCGTTCTGCTTATGATGCCGCTTATATTTTGCTTGCGGAATCGCTTAATATGAAAATGGTGACCGCAGATGCCAGGCTCTATCATGCTGTTAAAGGCAAAATTCCGGAGGTTGTCTGGATTGAAGATTACAGGAAACTTAAGCATTAGAAACAATTATTAAGAAAGCGGTTCAATTGGTTAAGAAAATGAAAGCGGTTCAATTAGTTCAATTAGTTCACCTTAAAGATGAGACATTTAGTGGAGTTGCCCGTCCATTCAGGGAGATGGCAAAAAAGGAAAAATTAAGAGAAGAAGATGTTGCTGAGGAGATAAAAAAATACAGGAGAAAAGGATAGCCGGGGCAAGCTTGAAGAGGGTTGTTCTTGATACGAATACTCTTATCTCAGGACTTCTGTGGGACGGCAATGAATCCAGGATTATTGAGGATAAAGATGGATTTTATTAACCTGATAAGACAATCTGCAAGAGAAAGGATTCTGTATACCATCCATGCCCTTGATGAAATGAATGCTGAAGATGAGATGATAACAACATATGAAGTGAGAAACGTGATATTTATCGGAGAGATTATAGAAGATTATCCCGAAGATAAGAGAGGACATAGTTGCTTGATGTTTGGCATGTCAAATAGAAGGCCGATTCATGTTGTATGTGCACCAAAAGAGACATATCTTGCTATAATAACGGTATATATGCCGTCTCCAGAGAAATGGGAAGCAGACTTCAAGACAAGGAGAAAAAAATGAAATGCTTATTTTGTAGTGGTGAAATGGAAAAGGCAATGGTTCCTTATGCAATAGACAGAAAAGGATACCATCTTTTTATTGAGAAAATCCCTGCTTATGTCTGTTCTCAGTGTGGTGAAAAATATTTTCAGGAGAAGGAAGCCGAGGCAATCCAGAATATGATTAGAGAATTGGAAAAAAAGTTGCAGGATGTTTTTGTAGTGGCATAGCAACAGAGCCAGTTGAAGATGTGTTTGCGTAAATACTTTTTGTAATTTCAATATTATTTCCCCTAATCGACAAATGAATCCAATTATTTCAGTCAATAATATTTCAAAACAATACCGCATAGGCACCAGAGCGCCGTACAAAACCCTGCGCGAGAGCATTATGAATGCTGTCGCAGCTCCTGTTCGGATGTTCAGTCGTAACTCATCACGCATTACGCATTACGCATCACAGTCTTCAGACACTTTCTGGGCCTTAAAGGACGTCTCCTTCGAAGTTCAGCAGGGCGAGGTGGCGCAAGGGGGAAGCAGAAAGGGAAAAATTAAATGCTATTATAAAATCAATAATCAAAGGAGGTGTTAGATGCCTAAAATAGTAACAGAGGTTCCAGAAAAAATCTATAGACATATCAATGAAGAGGTGAAGTGTGGTGTCTTTGCTGACACGTCATCGGCGGTTATTTTTGCACTTAAAAAAGCTTATGCTCAAAAAAGCAGGACATATCTCAGGTGGTTGATGAAAAAAGAAGGCTTAACAGAAGCCGGGATGCTCGAGGATTAAGGGTAAAAATATGGAAATCATAAGTTTTAAAGAAATTGAAAAGAAAATCATCGAGTTAAGAGGACAAAAAGTTATTCTTGACAGCGATGTAGCTCAAATCTATGGTATTGAGACAAAAAGAGTTAATGAGGCGGTAAAAAACAATCCCGATAAATTTCCGCAGGATTATATGTTTGATCTAAATGATCTGGAGTTTGCAGATTTGCGGTCGAAAATTTCGACCACAAAATTTACAAAGACAAGAGTTGCGCCTAAAGTTTTCACCGAAAAAGGCTTGTACATGATAGCCACAATACTGCGAAGCAAACAAGCCATTGATGCTGCATTTGCTATCATTGAGACTTTCTCAAAAATCAGAGAGCTGTCCAGAAGTATCAAAGAGTTGTCAAATACACAGGATAAAGCTGTGCAAAAATCACTCATGCAAAAGAGCGGTGAAATTATCGCTGATATACTTGATGACGATTTGTCTGTGAGTGATAGTGAAACATCAATCGAGATAAATTTTGCCGTGTTGAAATTCAAACACACCATCAAAAAGAAGAAAAAATGAGCCATAACTTCAGCCTGACAGCTTGCCGGCTTACAAGTGAAAAAGTAGCCTGTCCCCTTTTTTCTTCTTCAACTGGTTTTATTGGTTTCTGAAACTAATGAAACCAATCGGACTAATGAAACCAATCGGACTAATAGAACTAATAAAACATTTGTCATGAATCCCATCATCTCCGTCAATAATATTTCAAAACAATACCGCATCGGCACGAGAGCGCCGTACAAAACCCTGCGCGAAAGCATTATGAATACGCTTGCTTCACCCGCAAGGTTTTTCAGCCGTAACTCTTCTTCATCTCCTAACACCTTAAACTTAAAACCTAACACTTTACACCTAAAACCTGATACCGATATTTTTTGGGCTTTAAAAGATGTTTCTTTTGATGTGGATACGCGCTGGGAATGCTATACTTATATAAATGCATTGTAAAGACTGGAGGAAAAAATGGGCAGAATTGTTTTAGAGGTGAAGGACGCTGACCTGGTTAAAATCGGCGAGGCAAGACTGAAGGAAGAAATAGAGCAGACTCTAAAGTGGATAAAACTAAAAGACCTTCTGAAAAGCATTTCGCATGCAATAAGCGTCATGAAAATCGATTATGAGAAAGAGGTTGCCACTATTAGGAAAAAGGCCTGGAGCGAATATAAGAAATCTCTCCCTTTATGAAAATTGTCCTTGATTCGAATATTATTTTTTCAGCGCTCATCAGCGGGAAAGAATTATATATAGACATTGTTAGGACAGTTGAAGCGCTGATGAAGTTATCAGAGAAAGAGGTTTTGTAACTCTCTTGCCGTTTGCATATTAAGCACCTAAAACCTAGCACCTAACACCTAAACCTGATTTTAGATGTAACTTAACACCTAAAACTTAACACCTAAAACGTATTTTATGAATATAATTTCCGTCAATAATATTTCAAAACAATACCGCATCGGCACCAGAGCGCCGTACAAAACCCTGCGAGAGAGTATTATGAATGCTGTTACAGCTCCTGCTCGATGGTTCAGCCGTAACTCATCACGCATTACGCATTACGCATCACAGTCTTCAGACACTTTCTGGGCCTTAAAGGACGTCTCCTTCGAAGTTCAGCAGGGCGAGGTAATAGGGATCATCGGCAGGAACGGTGCAGGAAAGAGTACACTTCTAAAAATACGTTAGAGAGTACTGTATAGTCTATGTTAGAATTATAAACAAGACAGAAACATAGCGAGGAGGTAAACCATTATGCCTGTAATTGAAAAAGAACAAAAAACAAAACACGGTTATATTGAGAGGAAAAAAGGGGTGTGCGGAGGGGAACCGGTAATTGTCGGTACAAGAATCAGTGTTAGTCTTGTAGCAGAGTTGGAAAAATCAGGCTATACAGCAGACGAGATGGTGGCGATGTATCCCCATATAACGCATTCACAGGTGTATGACGCTCTGTCTTATTATTATCATCATAGAGATGAGATAGACAAAATGATCGAAGAAAACAAAGAAGAATATTGGATGGAGAAAACCAGGGGTGATGGTTGGAGAAAATAAAGCTTTATATAGATGAAGACCTGACAGACCGTTTAGCTGTTGCTTTGAGAAGCAGGGGATATGATGTAATCAGCGTCCATGAAGTTAATATGAGGGGCAGGACGGATAAGGAGCAGTTGGAGTTTGCAACCCAAAATAATAGGGTTATTTTGACAAGGAATATCAAGCACTTCGTTGCTCTACAAAGAGAATATTACAAACATGGATTATTGCACAAAGGGATCGTTATGACAAATTATCTTCCCTTAAAAGAATTGATAGGGAGAGTTATAAGATTCCTGAATAAGAAAAAGATGGCTGAAATGAGAAATTGCATAGACTGGCTTCAGAACTACAAATAATTAAGGCTTATAACTTAATACCTAAAATTAGCTGTAACCTAAAACCTAACACTTAAAACCCAAAACTTTTTTTAT
>MHDW01000016.1:19584-19754 GCA_001803645.1 Nitrospirae bacterium GWC2_42_7
AGCCGTACAAGACGCTGCGCGAGAGTATTATGAATGCAGTTACAGCTCCAGCTCGAATGTTCAGCCGTAACTCTTCTTCATCTCCTAACACCTTAAACTTAAAACCTAACACTTTAAACCTAACACCTGATACCGATACTTTTTGGGCCTTAAAGGACGTATCTTTCGAA
>MHDW01000016.1:19865-20899 GCA_001803645.1 Nitrospirae bacterium GWC2_42_7
CCTGAACTGACAGGAAGAGAGAATATATTTTTAAACGGCGCGATACTGGGAATGAGAAAAGCAGAGATAGGCAGGAAATTTGATGAGATCGTGTCGTTTGCAGAAATAGAGAAATTCATTGATACTCCGGTAAAGAGATATTCATCAGGGATGTATGTAAGGCTTGCCTTTGCAGTGGCGGCGCATTTGGAACCGGAGATATTAATTGTGGATGAAGTGCTGGCAGTTGGTGATGCGCAGTTTCAGAAGAAGTGTCTGGGTAAGATGGAGAACGTGGCTAGAGAAGGAAGGACTGTTCTTTTCGTGAGTCATAACATGCTTGCAGTGAGGAATCTGTGTTCCCGTGCGATTGTATTGAAACAAGGCCGGATTGTTTTTTCAGGCACTGTATCAGAGGCAGTAGATTCTTATCTGCATGATGAAGCGCGTAGTGAAGGAGAAGTTCTATGGGAAACCCCTGAAACCGCACCTGGCAACAACCAGGTCCGCCTGAAAGCAGTAAGGATAGTTTCTGACGGAGTTATTACAGCCAAGCCACCTCTTAATAAGGACATTGAAGTGCAGATAGATTATTGGAATCTCGAGGAAAACAGCAGCAGACTATTATCTATACATGTGTTTAATTCTATGGGTGAATTATTAATCACTAGTGCCAATTTAAAATCAACATCCTTAACCTATGATCCATATCCATACGAAAAATATCCGGTCGGGTTATTCAGAACTACATGTATAATACCTAAGCTATTACTGAATAATGGCATGCACTATATCAAATTATGGATAAATCAGGGAATGACAAGCAATATCATAGCATTGGATAATGTTATTTCATTTGATGCGCAGGAGTCCGAAGAAATGAGAACAGAGTTCACAGGAGAATGGCTTGGGGCTATCAGGCCATTGCTTGCATGGAATACGAGGCAGTTAGAATAAAACAAGGGGAATGATATGGAAAAACGCGTTCTAATAACAGGCATAACCGGGATGGTGGGTTCTCATCTGGCTGATTTTCTTCTTGAGAATACTGATTG
>MHDW01000017.1:0-9102 GCA_001803645.1 Nitrospirae bacterium GWC2_42_7
TTTTAAATACAGGGCCGGCCACAACCCCGCCGTAATTCTGCCCTTTAGGTTCAAAGATCACAACTATCATTGCGAACTTGGGATTATCAGCAGGTACAAAACCCACGAATGAACTCACGAACCTGTCTTTCGAATACCGTTTGGTCTTATGATCTATTAACTGTGCCGTGCCGGTCTTTCCTGCAACCTGGTTTCCGTCAACCGCAGCGCCTATTGCTGTACCGCCTTCTTCAACTACTGTCTTGAGTATGTTTTTGAACGTTGCGGCTGTCCTCTCTGATATGGCCCTATCCCTTTTTTCCTGCTTATAGGCATAGATCGTACGGCCCTCCGGTGTTCTTATCTCAGACACAAGATACGGCTGGACAAGATAACCTCCATTAGCTATTACTGAATAAGCCCTGAGCATCTGAAGAGGTGTAACAGCAACCTCCTGCCCGATAGATATAGCTCCGATAGAGGTTGCCGACCATTTTTCAGGCTTTCGGATCCAGCCCGAAACCTCGCCGATAAGGTCTATGCCAGTACTTTCTCCAAAACCGAAACGCTTGGCATAATCGTATACCCTGTCTCGGCCGAGTTTAAGCCCGATCATAATAGAACCCACGTTTGAAGATTTCTGTATAACTTCTCTAAAAGTCAGCACCCCGTGTTTATGGGCATCTCTCATGACCTTGCCACCTATCTCGATACCTCCCTTACTACAGTCAAAAATCGAGTCAAGATTAAATAGTTTTTCTTCTAATGCTGCTGTTCCCACGATCACCTTGAAAGTGGAACCTGGCTCATAGATATCTGTAATTGCCCTGTTCCTGATCTCATTTCCTTTTGCATTTTTAATATCATTCAGATCATAAGCCGGCCTGTTGGCCAGAGCCAGTATCTCTCCTGTGAAAGGGTCCATCATGATTGCAGAGGCAGCCACAGACTTCCATTTTGCCATTGCAATGTCGAGTTCCTTTTCCATAATATACTGGAGCCCTTCATCAACAGTAAGAAGCAGATCATTTCCTCTTGCCTCCATATTCACACCTGAAGAAAGCATCCTGCCGCTTGCATCTCTTTCAAAATATACCTTGCCGCCCTCTGCCCTGAGATATTTATTATATTTAAGCTCTATGCCTTCGAGCGGCTGATTTTCGAGTCCCACATTTCCGATAATATGAGCAGCAAGCTCACCTCTCGGATAATACCTTTTTGCCTCGGGTATAAAACCAATGCCTCTTATATCAAGTTTTTTGACTCTGACTGCCACATCAGGCAACAGTTTCCTGTCAACCCATACAAATCTCTTATCAGCCGCAAATTTGGCCTTTACAATCTTCGGCTCCATGCCTATTATTGTTGACAGGTTGTTCAGCTTTTTCGTATCTATATCAGCTTCACCTGGATCGCAGTAAAGAGATTCGAGTTCAAGGTTTACTGCAAACTCCCTTCCTCTGCGGTCATAAATAGCGCCTCTTCTGACTTGTATGTCCTCAGTCTTGATCTGCTGCAGTTTGGCTTTTTCTGCCATAAGTCCATGGTCAACGATCATAAGATTGACCAAACGAAAAATAATCACAAGAAATCCGAAAATTATTGCTGTATTAAGAACATCTGCCCTTTTCTTATTCATCTGTAAAAATTACCTGCAACAAAAAAACTGATCTCCCTGTTTTCGCTTTTTCAATTCTGACAATCTCATAAAAAACCGAAAAAATTGTCATTGCGAGGAACGGAGCGACGAAGCAATCTTTTGTTTTAAAAAAAGCATAAAAACGAGATTGCTTCACTTTGTTCGCAATGACACTTTTCAGGAGTTCGTTACTCCTCACTTCTTACTTCTCACTTTTTATGATAAAAGAAGCATTAAAAGCCTCTGTTTTGTTTTTCCTCTTAATATGTACAACCTTGACCCTGTCAGGGAACACAAAATTACGAGCATAAACTGTGCCATCCTGAATTTTACCTTTAAATGAGGCATTAACCTTTTCGAGAGACATAAGCTTGGCCCTTTCAGCAAGAAGCATCGTCATATCTTTCAGCGCTTCCATCTTTTTTACTTCGAGGCTGCGAAGGTCATAGGCTGTTTTAACCACGTGTGATCTCAGCCATACGAGACTGAATAAGCCTAAAAGCATGAGCACTACAAAAAGCGGTTTGTATATAAATGATAACATATTGGAGTGTGCTTTAGCATGCATCATAGTCTTTCCGCTCCTCTCATTTTTGCGCTTCTCGAAGAAGGATTTACCCGCAGCTCCTCTGTTCCCGGAGTCATCGGCTTCTTCATAAGCTGCTTTAATGTTCCTTGACGTGCATTGTCCCTGATGAAATTTTTCACGACCCTGTCTTCAATCGAATGGTAGGAGATAACGCAAAACCTGCCGCCTTTTTTTAATATCTTCAGGGATGCATCCAGCCCTTTTTTAAGCTCTTCGATCTCTTTGTTAACCTCTATCCTCAATGCCTGAAAAGTCTTTGTTGCAGGATTGATCCTGCCTCTTCTGCCTACGGCGCCTGATATTATTCCTGCAAGCTCAGAACAAGTGTCGATGCTTTTTCTCTGTCTGAAGGAAGATATTGCCCTTACTATGCGGGGCGCATTATATTCCTCGCCGTACTCTTTCAATATGCGTATAAGTTCTTTTACAGGGTATCCGTTAACCACATCCCATGCTGAAAAATCCAGTGATCTGTCCATTCTCATGTCGAGCCTCTCATCAGAATTAAAACTGAAACCCCTTTCCAGGTCCCTGAGCTGCATCATTGAGACGCCGAGATCAAATAAGATGCCATCTACCTCATCAACTCCCTGAGAATGAAGCAGGGCCCCGATATCCGAAAAATTGCCTTTTTTTAATATCAACCTGCTATCCATCAACTTTTCTCCAGTCCTTTTAAGGGCTTCGTCATCTCTGTCTATACCGAGAACTTTTCCATTGCTGCCCAGCAGCTTCAGGATCTGCCCGGTATGTCCCCCAAGCCCTACTGTTGCATCTATATAAAAACCGTCCATATTCAGGACAAGTATCTCATTCACCTCCCTCACAAGTACCGGGAGATGTTCTGAACTCATCTACAAACCATAAGCTGCAAGTTTTTCCTCAACTGCTTTCTTGTCTATCTTTGAGGTGGCCACAACTGCATCCCACTCTTTTCTGTCCCAAAGCGCGACCTTTTCTATCTGGCCGACGATAACAATATCAGATCTCAAGCCAGCATCTTCCCTGTGCGCAGCAGGGATCAATATCCTCCCCTGTTTGTCTATCTCTGCTTCCTGTGCTGAAGCAATTACTCTTCTCATGAAAAACCTGACCTCTTCCTGCATCTTCGGAAGCTGGCGCACCTTCTCCTCAAGCCTGTTCCATTCTTCCTGAGGATATATATGAAGGCACTTATCAAAAGCTGCGTTGACTATATATAGTTTTGGGCTATAATTAGAGGAAATAATTTCCCTAAAAGGAGCAGGTATGATAATTCTACCCTTCGGGTCTATGGTGTAATAATACTTTCCAGAGAAAGCCGGCATCCATCCTCCACTTTCTACCACTATTTACCACTAAATATAATAGAGAATGGGGTTATTGTCAAGAAAAAAATGAATAAAAATAAAGATTTCTGTGCTTTTCCTATATCTTGTGTTGTTAAATTGTGAAACTACTATATATAGGAATATGTGGGTTGGGAAAAATATTAGGCTGGATATTTATTCTGGACTGAAATAAATTCTAAAGATATAACGCGGCAGTTTCGCCTCCCAACTCTCAATCCGAGCGTCGAACGACTGGCTGATAATCATGATAGTATTTAGACGTGAGCAAAAGCAGATAATCTTTTTATCTTATGTATCTCCTTCGCAGTTGACGAGTGAGTTAAATGATAGAGATCCCATGCTACTTGCAAATTAAGCCAAAACTGGGCTTCCATGCCAAAAAGCCTCTCCAGACGAAGCGCAGTGTCAGGGGTGATGCCCCGCTTACCATGAATCAGCTCATTAACACGAGGATATGAAACTCCAAGCTTATCTGCCAACTCACTCTGCGTCATTTTCAGTGGTGTGAGAAACTCCTCAAACAGCATTTCACCAGGATGCGTCGGCGGACCATTTTTAGGTATGCGAACCATTTTGTGCTTAGGCCTTTTTACTTCCACATCTTTGTGTCTATTTTCTCAAAATCCTCAACATTTTTCTGGAATTCCTTAAAATCTTTTTTGTCCCATGTGCCTGCCAGATGATCGAGGTCATGATAGACAGCCGTATGCCGTTTTTTCTCGAGGCCAAGTTCTTTCCTCAGAATTTTCAGCAGGGCAGTGTTAATGCTTGACCCGTCCTGTTTTGCCATATCTTTGAGGGCCTTTTTGGTCATATCATCAAGCCCTCTGATGGTCATTGCTCCCATAGTGGTTATCCTCCTTCAGACCCCTTCTCGTAGAAGGAGACCTTCAACATTCCTGAAATGATCGTCATAAGTAAAAAGAGCCAACCCGTATCTCATTGCCGATGCTGCGACCCAAAGGTCATTGCCCGGTATCGGCTTGCCCTTTTTTTTCAAATCCCAAAAAATCTTCGCATAGAACTCGGCTGTTTCCTCATCGATCAGAATGGTCTCTACCCTGGGAGAATCCAGAAACTGCGCAAGTTCTTTACGGTTCATAGCCTCTTTGCTGCCTCCTTTAAACCCGCAGTAGAGTTCACCCAAAACAACCATATTGATCGCAATGTACTCGGATGATCTGACTACCTCAAGAGCAACAGGGTCATTCCTCTTAAAGGCTGCATACGCATTGGTATCTATCAGTATTCTTTTCATGGTTCAGCTTTTTGCAATTTATTAAATGATATCACAATAGTATCAATAAATGCTATCACACTGCTATTTTCCAAATTACTCTTCCTACCCGACAATCTGGAAAAGATTGGCGTACTCAAAGAACATCAAGAATGACGATGAGACGATAATCTTCAGGCTTTCAGACAGAAACTTTTTACGTTTCACTATTCACCATTCACGGAGTTTAAGCTTCTTCCTGAAACATGGGAGGGTTTTACGCTGAAATAACTTTCAGGGATACCTCCGAACAAACTGCCTTATAGAAGCGGATACAGTGAAGATTTTCAGACGAAATTAACAATGAGTTCAGCGGATCCGGCCCAAGAGTTTGCCGGTAAGGCCGCCAACGTATTCCGGGTTCGCTGAAGTGACTGGTCATAAATTTATTTTAAATTTTCATACGCTGCGTAAGCGGTACATCTAGCAAGAGCCTGCCAGAAACCAAGATCTTTTAGACTTACCTCAAACTCTACAAGGGGTTCATCTCTTTCGGAGCCTTTTCTAGCCCAATAACGAATGCCTGAAAAATCATCTTTGTAGCACCAGTTAGAATGTGCGATGGCATTTCGAAAAGCCCGTATAGGGTTATTAATAAGATAGTTACAACATTTTTTACTTGAGCTGCCTGAGGGTAGGTGTTTGCGGAGCACGTTAAAACAAGATTCACTCAGGTAAACAAAACAAATATAATTTTGAGTTATCACTTGGGCTCTTATCACAGCAGGATGGCTAGCAGCATTGTTGACAATATCCATCCAACTCTGAAAGGCTATGAGCTCATCATATCTATGTTTGATCCCAACAGGGGTCGCCTCTTTAATTTCACTTTTTGCTTCAACTGGCAACCACCTTACTTCACTTGCAATAATTGTTGCCAGCTTACTTGTGTCTTCTTTACTAATTTTAAGCTCGGTCATCAGTTTTTCTGACCAAACTTCCATCTGCCTATCAATGTTTTTCATGAGTTATAACAACGACAATCATCAGCCGACCCACCACAGACGCTGGGACTGAAAAAAAACGGCTATTCGGGGTCGGCTGGATGAAATTGTTAGCCCAGGTCATAGGTTTTTTCAAAGGCAACGAATAATCTTCCATTTGTTTGAGTTATCCAATCGAATACTTTTTTAATATAATCTGATTGTGCCTCAATACGCACAAGCCATAATAAATATGGGTCGTTTGTTAGCCTTAGAATAGGTGTAACAAATCGGATATCTACGGACTGGTAGAAAGGGTTAGGAGAATATGTATCATCATCATTTTTGAAAAGATCGTAATCCAACGATTCATTCCAAGAACCATGAATTGATTCAGACGGTATGCCGTATAGTAGTTTATAAAATTCCTTTGGTTCTATCTGATCGAAGATTTGATAAAATGACTTACCTTCAAGTTTCCAATCATGCGTTTTTTGTTCTTCAAATGAATTTAGATCGAAGCCCTCAGCCTCCATTTTAGCCCTGATGGATTTTAATAATCTGATACCCGCAGGTGTCGAGTAGAATTCATTATTTTTCGCTTCCTCTAAGGCTTTAAGTCTGCTTTTATAGGAACATTTACGATAATCTTCTATCGTTTGTTCTTCTTTTAATAATAAATAACTTACGACAACTGCTGACTCTATGATTTGCCTGTCAAAATGAGATATTATTTGTGCATTGTCACTTTTGTAATATGCGACTACTTCCTTTAGCAGTTTCCATATTCTAACAAGTAGACCCAATATTGCCGCATCATTTAAGGAAAATCCAGTCGGATTTCTTTCGACGTTTTTGATTCTGGTTACCGCATCATAAATTTCTGCAACATCTCCATAAAACATTGTTGATAATTCTTTCAGACCTTCTTTGCTTGCAAGCTGTCTATCAAGTTCGATTGACTTATATTTTTCTATTATGTCAGCTATTTCTTGCATCTGTTTGAGATTATATTGGTTCTTATTTTAAGGTGCTAATGCGGCGCTGAGCGGCCCCAGGAGGGGAGTCCATCTCGTGTGCCTGGTTTTCCACTCGCGAAGCGCTGGTACCTGCACATGCCGTTTGTTAGGCGCGCTTACCGACAGGTGGTGTTGCCGAACGAATCAGTTCTGCACCGCGTGGTGTTACCGTCGTCGTCTGTATAGGTTCTGTTTCCGAACGAATCAGTGCGGCCACGAATAGTGTTTCCATCATCGTCACGCCACGTTTCGTTGCCGAAGGAATCGGTGCGCCCCCTCAAGGTGTTGCCGCTGTCATCTCTATACGTCTTGTTGCCGAATGAGTCCGTGCGCCCGCGCACTGTGTTGCCGTCATCATCTCGCCACGTTTCATTCCCAAAGGAATCGGTTCTGCCACGCAAAGTATTCCCATCGTCGTCACGGCAGGTGGTGTTGCCGAATGAATCAGTTCTGCATCGAGTATCGGCGTATGACAACTGAGATGTGGCCATAAGCAGCGCCAAAATCAAGCCATGTGTAAATTTCATGTGAGTCCTCCTTATCAATACTCTAGCACTGGTTTCAGCACCTAACCAGTAATTAACCCGTTAATGGTACTAACAACGGAAATCCGATGTTAGTCACCCAGTTATTAGAACACGGAAACCGCCCCGATAATATCGGGATTTGTAATATTAATCATACTAAAGATAGACCTTCCCATAGTTGATAATAAGTTACACTATTTTCAGTTTTTTGAAAAGAGCGAATTTAGAGGCGGGACTCGGTATTTTGCAGTAGACTCTTTAAGGGCTAAAAAGGTCCTACATTTTGAAGCCCTATATATTCATAGGTTATGCTAAAATACAAAAAAAGAGAGGTGACATAATGGCTACTAAAACAAATGAGCTATTTTCAATGGTTGAGTCTTTACCCTTCGACATAAAAACTCAACTAGTGGAAAAAATTCTCAACAGCTTGAATCCCTCACAAAAAGAGATAGATGGATTGTGGAAAAAGGAAGTTGAACGAAGAGTTAAAAACCTCAGAACAGGCAAAGTTAAAACTATACCCGGCGAAGAGGTCTTCAGGGAAATCAAGAAAAGATTCGATAAATGAATTACTCTTTCGATCCCGAAGCAAAAGAAGAGTTTTTTGAAGCAATAAGCTATTTTGAAAAATGCCGATCAAAACTTGGCCTGGAATTTTCTAAAGAAGTTTTTTCAACAATTCAACGGATAATTAATTTCCCCTCAGCATGGTCAAAATATTCAGAAAATACAAGAAGGTGTTTAACTAACCGTTTTCCGTTTGCAGTGGTTTATCAAATCCTTGAAGAAGAAGTCGTAATCATTGCAGTTATGCAATTGAACAGGGAACCTGATTACTGGAAAAAGAGAATAAAGTAACGAATACTTTCTGAGAAATTAACAACAAACGCAAAAATGCTATAATACTCCATCATTCGACACAGAGGGAGCTGAAATGAACTCATGTTTTATATGTCAGGACAAGGAAAAGCTTTCTGCATGGAAACATCCTGAGAGCGGAGAAGAATATCTTTTTTGTTCGTACTGTTTCAATACAATTATCGGCGCATGCGCAGAATGCAGCAGTATTTTGAGCAAATTTGATCCGATAGGCGTAAACAATGACGGCAAGAGAATATGCTATAAGTGCAGTGCTAAGCATGATATGGCTGATGATGAATAATAAGATCTCAACATCTGAAATGAATTACCCCGCAGCAGAGCTGCGAGGTATCTAATTATTTCCCCGCCCTTGAGGGGAGGGGATAAAGGGGAGGGTGAAAAAAGGAACCAATCACCCCCTCCTAACCTCCCCCCTCAAGGTGGAGGGATTTCAGGAAACCCCGATGCGAGCATCGAGAAATTCTTTCGATTAAAAGGAACAATATGTCAAACATAAGTGAAGAAGAAAAAGCACACCAGATAAAAACCTCATTTGAGGTTGACGAGATGTATTTGGGGGCACTCGACCGCCTGAGAGAAGAACTTATAAGTCAGGGGATAGACATTGACTCCGGGGAAGGCAGAAAGACATTCATCCGCGCTGTACGCAAATTGAATGAAAGATTTGTCTGATAATAAATGAAATGTAATAAGCCTGATTTCTTCAATGTTGATTCAGTATTCAAGAAAGATATTGACGAAGATCGCCCTGAACTCCCTGACAAACTCACAGACTGCCTCACAGGCAAAGAAATACCTTTTTCGAACAGGGACAATATAAGACAGAAAGCTCTGAAATTCCTGCTCGAAGAAAAAGACTATTTGAAGACCGACATATCAGTTGATAGGGAGATCAAATTTGAGATAGATGGGCTGGAGACTGTGTCCCAGGTTG
>MHDW01000017.1:9181-11600 GCA_001803645.1 Nitrospirae bacterium GWC2_42_7
CTGTTGTTACAAACGGCAAGGACCTTGAACTTCTCGACACTCTTTCAGAAAAAATTATAAGCGAAGGATTTGGATCATTTCCTTCGAGGCAGGAACTGGTAGAGATCTCTAAAACTATCTCTTTTAAACCCAAAGGCGACCGGAAGATATCAAATGAGCAGAGAATACTTTATACATACGATGCGATAAGCTGTAATGCGTTCTGCAATAAAGAAAGTTCTCCTGATAATCTTCCACTGGAATAATACGAAGTTCCAATCCCGGAAATTATATCATCTTCTCAGACTATAGGACTTCCTGCAATTAATCGCTAATATTGCCTGCAGTTACCTTCACTCCATATTTGATATTTTCAGGATATGCAAGAAAACCTGCAATCTCTGTTCCGTCTGCCTTAAAAACCTTTACCCATAAAGGATTTTGAGGTCCAAAGCCTAATCCTGTTACAATTTCATCAATGCTGTCCCCATCAATATCCACGGATGCTACAGTAACACCATAGCCATATTTAGGGTCGTACGGCCTTATTTCATGAATCAGTGTTCCATCAGAATTGTATACCCTGACAACAGCAGGATTCTTTGGGTCAGGACCGGTTCCGGTAATTATCTCAGCAATCCCGTCTCCGTCTATGTCTCCTGCTGTAATGTTTGAGCCATAAGACCCTTCAAACGCCATGAAGCTGTCAATCTCCATAAGCGTCTGCCCGTTTGGCTTCCATATCTTTACTAATGCATTATTGTTCGGGCCAGGCCCCAGCGCTGTTATGATCTCAGGAATGCCGTCTCCATCGATATCTCCTGTTGCGGTGTTGATGCCATATTTTGAATCGAAATACATTGTCTGGGTCATCATTTCCGTAAATCCATTTTCATTATATTTCAGGATTTTTAAAACAGCGGGGTTCTTTGGATCAGGCCCCATACCTACTATAAGCTCATCCTTCCAATCTCCGTCAATATCGCCAGAAGATATCGTGAGGCCATATTTTGCATCAAAAGGCGTATATTCACTCATAAAGGCCCCGTTTTTTGAATAGACTTTGAATGTTGCTGCATTTATAGGATCAGGTCCTTGAGAGACAATTATTTCATCATATCCGTCACCATCTATGTCCGCTGATGCAGCATTTGATCCATATCGTGTATCAAATGCCTTTAGCTCAAAAACAGGCTGAAAAGCTGTGTTAAACACCTTTATGATTGCCTCATTATTCGGTCCCGGTCCTTGCGAGGTTATTATTCCTGCAGTTATCTCAGGATTTGCATTTACCGTAAGTATCAGATCAATCGAGTGTTTCGCGATTCCGTCATCGCCTTTCACCTTAAGTTGATATGAACCGGGCTTTACATATTTTGAGGTAAGAATATTCAGCTTTGTATTTCCTGGAGCTGACATAGACGATGCATCAAGTGACGCCTTTATTCCATATGGTATTCCCTCAATGTTAAACAAGACTTCGCCTTCGTAGCCGTTCAGAGATAAAAGATTTATGATGAAGCTTGTGCTATCGAGTTGTTTTATTGTCTGTTCTGATGAATCTGCTTCCAGTGCGTATCCTGAAATATCCAGTGTAAGCGGCATTGTATGTGTTACAACCTCTCCTCCATCAATCCCTTCTGCTATAAGATTTAATGTATGAATACCTGCAGGGGTAGCATTTGTAGTTATCACAAGTGTCAGAGATTCTCCCGGAGGCATCAGCGTTCCGGGGTCAAAAGAAACCGATGAACCTGAAGGAAGACCTTCAATGTTGAGACTGACAGCAGAATTCCATTCGTTCAAAGAGTCAATATATGCGGTATACAGGGCATCTTCACCCTGTTTAATCTTTTTGTAATCAGTATCTATCCCAATTAAAAAGTCAGGTGCCTTTTCAAGGGTTATAGTTCTTGAGTTCTGAGTTAAGGGTTGTGATTCTGAGAGTATCATCTGGGTGATCATATATATACTGTCCAAAGACATTCCTGAAGTATTCCATGTCTCGGCATGAGCAATCAATGTTGATGGCTGAATAGCAGTGAGCAGGGCACTATTACTGTAAACCTCATTACCTGACGGATCTTTTACTGAGGTTACAATGACGAGGCTGTTATATGTCTTTGATGATGTTAAGTTTGCTATAGTCGAGGAGATATTAACTAACTGCCTTATCTTGTAAGTATCTTTGTCCGTCTCTGTTATAAGGGATATATCCGGAATCTCGACGACTATAGACGCCGTGTTATTTTGTTCATTGAATTCCAGAACCGAATCCTCTGAATCAACAACTAACTTTATCGTATGCTCTCCTGCATTACCAAGTACGTTCCAAATAAAAGTTATTTCCTGAGATTCTCCGGAGTTCAGCGCGTTTACTGTTTTTGTCTCTATAGGATTATCTCCGTCATATAGCCCAACTTCCGCAGTTTGAAATTTA
>MHDW01000018.1:0-3150 GCA_001803645.1 Nitrospirae bacterium GWC2_42_7
CGATCATTCCCATGCCGCCGCCTGTCGGAGTATGGCTGTCAGTTCCTAATGCGATCTTGCCCGGTGCTGCGAATTGCTCAAGATGCACCTGATGGCAGATACCGTTGCCCGGCTTCGAAAAATATGCGCCGTATTTTGCAGCTATTGTCTGGAGAAATATATGGTCATCAGGATTCATATAATTTGACTGGACCATGTTATGGTCAACATATGACACGGCAAGCGGAACTTTTACTCTGTCAAGACCCATGGCCTCGAACTGAAGCCAAGCCATAGTGCCGGTTGCATCCTGCGTGTAAACCTGATCTACCTTAAGCCCTATGGCTGAGCCTGTCTTTAATTCTCCATATGCAAGATGCGATTCGAAAATTTTCTCTACAATATTCTTTGACATTGATACCTCGTGATCATTTATTTGTGAGTTTTGTTTTTCTATTATGTTAAAATATTTGAAAAATTCCAAGTTAAAATACGAAAGCGAAGGTTAAAATGCACTTTTTTAATTACAAAGGTAATGAGTTATATGCTGAGGATCTGCCTGTGAGACTGCTTGCAGAGAAGTATGGGACCCCTCTTTACATTTACAGCTACAAGACACTTTTAAGGCATTTCAGGGCATATGATGAGGCTTATAAAAGTTATCCTCACGTGGTCTGCTACGCTGTCAAGGCCAATACCAGCAGGGCTGTTTTAAGGCTTTTGGCGAAGAACGGCGGAGGCGCTGACATTGTCTCAGGCGGAGAATTGTTCAGGGCAATGAATGCCGGCATCTCTCCAAAAAAGATCGTTTATGCAGGAGTAGGCAAAACAGAACATGAGATAAGGTATGCGCTGAAGGCAGGGATAATGATGTTCAATGTCGAGTCCGAGCAGGAACTGCTCGAGATCGACAGGGTAGCATCAGACATGAAGGTCAGGGCACCGATCGCGTTAAGGATAAACCCGAATATTGATCCTAAGACACATCCGTACATCTCCACAGGAATGAAGAAGAACAAATTCGGGATACCTATCCAGAACGCTATAGAGAACTACAGGCTTGCAGCAGGACTTAAGAACATTGAGGTGGTCGGTATACATAAACATATCGGCTCCCAGATAACAGAGGTATCGCCGTTTGTGGATGCTCTAAAACGCATACTCGTACTTCTCGATGAGCTAAACAGCAGGCAATTCAATATAAGGTATCTTGATATAGGTGGCGGACTGGGAATTCCATATCTTGACGAGAAACCCCCGAGGCCTTCCGAGTTGGCCAGGAACCTCCTGACCCTTATTAATAAAAGGAAGATAACTCTGGTTATGGAGCCGGGAAGGTCTATTGTCGGCAATGCCGGCATTCTTGTTACAAAAACGCTTTATCTGAAAAAAGGTACTGGAAAGAATTTTATTATCGTAGATGCAGGCATGAATGATCTGATGAGGCCGTCGCTTTATGATGCATATCACCATATTATTCCTGTTGTGAAGAACAGAAGGGCATACATAAAAGCAGATATTGTCGGCCCGATATGTGAGTCAGGTGATTTTCTGGCAAAAGACAGAAAAATACAGAACGTCAATCAGGGAGAATATCTTTCTGTCATGAGTGCAGGGGCCTACGGAATTTCTATGAGCTCAAATTATAACAGCCGTCCCACAGCAGCTGAGGTAATGGTAAACGGCAAGAGACATAGCATCATTAGAGAACGCGGAACATATGAAGACCTTATTAAAGATGAAAGGGTCCCCTCATATTTAAGATGAAACAAATATATTACAAAGCAACACAAAGAAGGATGAAAATCTCCCTTGACTCCTCTTTGCTAAAGAGGGGAATTCCTCCCTTTGAAGTAACGCCCTCCCGAAAGCTCTTCGGGACACCCCCTCTTAAGATAAGAGGGGGAAGGGGGAGTTATGATTCCGGAGGGAGGTTAGGAGGTATTTTCAGATGAAAATTTCATTTACAAAAATGCATGGCCTCGGCAATGACTTCATACTTATTGACTGCCGCAACTCAGAACCGGGAACTCAGAACTTAGAAGTGAGAACTGAAAACTCAAAACTGAAAACTCAAAACTTGGAACTGGGAACTTTAGCAGAGCGTTTATGCCACAGGCGGTTTGGGATCGGCGCAGACCAGCTGTTATTGTTATATCCTTCAGATATCGCTGATTTTAAAATGCGCATATTCAATGCTGATGGAAGCGAAGTCGAGATGTGCGGCAACGGGATTCGGTGCTTTGCCCGTTATATATGGGACAGAGGCCTGTCTGAAAAGGCCATGCTTTCTGTAGAGACAATGGCCGGTATAATAAAACCTCTGAGATCAGGGGCTCTGGTGACTGTTGATATGGGTGAGCCTGTATTGGAAGGGAGACTTATCCCTGTTGATATACCCCCCCATCCCCCCCTTGATAAGGGGGGGAACGGGGGGGTTAAAAATTTTCCTTTGAAAATTGAGAATGAAGAGTTTAAAATTACCTGTGTCTCGATGGGAAACCCTCATGCTGTAATTGTTGTTGACGAAGTTGATGCTTTTGATGTAAAAAAGTACGGGCCTTTAATTGAAGTCAACAGGCTTTTTCCAAAGAGGATTAATGTTGAATTCATACAGGTCATCACCAAAGAAAAGATTAAGATGCGTGTATGGGAAAGAGGCTCAGGCGAGACAATGGCATGCGGTACAGGGGCATCAGCAGTTGCTGTTGCAGCGAACCTGCTCGGGCTTGCAGGAAGACAGGTTTGTGTTGAACTTCCCGGAGGAGAACTGGTGATAGAATGGAAAGAAGACAACCGGGTTTATATGACAGGACCTGCTGTTGAAGTATTTTCAGGCGAAATACAAGTAGGAATACAATAAAGGGAGGACTAATGGACAAAAGAGAATCAGAAAGAATCCAGTATGAACAGATGGTGGATCTTACAGTCAGCGTCCTTCAGTTCAAAGAGCTGAAAAGCCTGAATCTCAAAGGCAATGGTATTGATATAAGCAAAACCGGATTAGGTCTTCGGGTAGATTATCCCCTTGAACCCGGCCATGTGCTAAGATTTAGCAATGGGATAGGACATAAGACAGGTATTGTAAAATGGAGCAGAAAAACTGATAATAGTGCATACAGTATTGGAATAAAATTTGTTTAAGATTTTGAGGAGGGCTTATGTTTAAGG
>MHDW01000018.1:3233-3516 GCA_001803645.1 Nitrospirae bacterium GWC2_42_7
GAACCACAGGCGAGTCCACGACTCTGGATTACAAGGAGCACTACAGGGTCATAAAATTAGCAGTGGAGGTAGTTAAACATAGAGTGCCGGTCATTGCCGGCACAGGCGCTAATGCTACTGATGAGACTATAATGATAACAAAAGAGGCGAAGAAGTCCGGTGCAGATGCTGCGCTTCTGGTGGCCCCTTATTACAACAAGCCTACTCAGGAAGGGCTTTACAGGCATTACAAGGCTATTGCAGAGGCGGTCAGGATACCGATCGTGCTTTACAATGTGCCGGG
>MHDW01000018.1:3536-9928 GCA_001803645.1 Nitrospirae bacterium GWC2_42_7
AGTTGCGATAAAAGAGGCCACAGGAGACATGAAACAGGTCAGTGAGGTCATCCGCCTCTGCGGGGACCGCATCACTGTGCTTTCAGGCGATGACTTTACAACAATTCCTCTGCTTGCTCTCGGAGGCAAAGGCGTTATCTCGGTATCGGCAAACATTGCGCCAAAGGCTGTATCAGATATGTGTGCTTTGTGGGAAAAAGGAGATTTTGATGGAGCGAGAAAGCTGCATTACTGGCTTGAGCCTCTGAATGCTGCCATGTTCATAGAGACAAACCCTATTCCTGTGAAAACAGCGCTTGCAATGATGAAAAAGATAAAGGAAGAGTTCAGGCTTCCGCTTTGTGAGATGGCATCTGCAAATAGGGATAAGCTCAAAAAAGTCCTGAAAGATCTAAAACTGATTTAATTCACTGGTACGGGCATAAGTTAGCGACACAATATAGAGAATAATTATTTCTCAATTGTGCAGCTCAGATTCATAAAGTAGAGAGGGATTGCCAAGGCAATCAGCAAAATACCTTGTCCCATAATCAAGGCATTGGTTCCAGCTATAGCAATAAGGTAGAACGATGTAACAAGGGTCCCTATTATGCTTCCAAAAGTCGAAAGCGCATAGAGCATTCCGATTGTCTTGCCTGAAGTATGAAGGCTGCATATCATAAGTTTTGCAGTGTAGGGGCTCACGATGCCGAGAAAAACTGAGGGGACAAGAAAGAGCACGGAGGAGGCTAATAGAGGGCTCATTCTCACACCCAGATCTTTAATGAATATCCAGTCTGATATAGCAGTGCTGTACATGGGAAACGTCAGTAAGAGAAGGCCCGGAGCGATTATGATAAGACTCAGCTTTCTGGAAGACGGATTGATATCAGCGAGTCTCCCGCCTAAATAATAGCCGGCAGAGAGGCCTGCGAGAAAGACGCTGATCAGGCTTCCCCAGACAAAGACAGAACTGCCGAAGTTCGGGGCGAGCACCCGGCTGCCGAGAATTTCAAATGACATGACTATTGCACCGCAAATGAAAACGACAAACTTAATCATGGATTTTCCTCCTCATTGTGCTTTTGACTTCTGATGTTGATAGAGATTCACAGGTGCAAAGTCGTCGGTGAGGACTTTGGCGCCTTTCCACTCATATACTTCAGAGAGTTCATACCTTGATGCAAAATCCTCCAGGTCGATGTCGAATTTCCGATCAGATTGAATTTTGCGTGCTCTTGCCTCGACACTATCCTTGTCTTTAATTATACTGCTTGCTGTTGCCACGAAAATAAAGTTGGCCGACTTCTTTCCTTTGAAAACATAAAGATGAGGGAACGCTTTCTTGTAGGTCATGACCATAGAATCAAAGAACTTGTTCCTGAATGGTGAAGTAATATTAGTGACGACTATACCGTTGTCCTTTAACCTGCTTTTCACTTCTTTAAGGAATTCAAGTGTTGTGAGATGAAAAGGAATATAGTCATTCTGATATGCATCAAGAATGATCCAGTCGTATTTCTTTTTTGTCCTTTTGACAAAAAGCCTGCCATCGTCGACATGCACTTTCATCTTTTCGTTCTCCTTGAAATAAAAATACTTCTGCGCAACAGCCACCATGTCCGAGTCTATCTCGGCGATATCGACAATGGCCTCAGGATAGCGCGCGGTAAAATACTTTGGCATGGCTCCGGCGCCAAGACCGACAAATAGTACGTCTTTTGGGTCTTTGTCCAGGAAGGCAAGAGAGACAAAGCCCAGCTGTGTAAACTCAAAGCGGAGTTTGTCCGGTGCATCTAAGTAAATGCCTCCCTGGGTATATTCTCTCTTCTGGTTTCGCACATAGCGCTCTTTTTTGACTGTATCCTCTATGACTGAGATATATTGGTAAAGAGAATTTTTCTCAAAGAGCAGTTTTTCTGAGGGTTCGAGAGCAAACCCCTGCAGGGGAAATAGCGTAAGACATAAAACTAACAAACAAAATATTCTTAGCATGATGACTCCTTGGATTAATTTCTGCCGGGCAATTTAATCCCGGCAAGCAAGACTTTGCGGTTGCTGGTGTTCAGATGGATGCCCTGGTCTGTGAGAACTTTTAAGTGCCATATGTTTATTGTACAAAAATCACCTGAGGTTAAGAAATATGTTTTTCAGAAAGTTTCTATTACCTGTCTTGCTGCTCTTCTGCCTTCCTCGACTGCTGCGACCCAGTGCTGATGTCCATTTAGCTCGGCATGGGCGAAGGCAATACGGCCAAAGGGCTTGCGGATAACGTCCCGCGCTGCGGGCTTGCCGTCTTTGCCAAAATAAAAGCCTGGCTGAGGGTTTACATAGGCGTAAGTCCAGCGGTTCAGGATAATACCGGCGATATCTTTTTCTGCCTTGAAACCGGCATCTGAGAAAAGCTGCTTCATCTGCCCAACTATCATAGACTCGAATTCTGCATAGCTTGTCCCAAGGAGTTTATTCCTTCCGCTTTCCCCCTGTTCTTCGATGGGGAGTCCCGGCTGATTAAAGGCAAAGTAGAAGGTAAGAAAGACAGGTTTGTCAGGGTGCAGAGGCGGCCTGTAATTACCCACATACATGGGTTTGCGGATGTTGCAGCCGAAGCCGAAACCGCTGGACCATTTGCAGGCAGTGAAACCCAATTGGTAAAGGAAACGCCAGTTGGTAAGGGCCACGTTTGCTACCAGGATAGGAGAGACATGGAACTCGTTATAGGCTTCAATATGGCTGACAGGCAGGCCTGCTACAACTTTCCGGGACAAGCGGCTGCCGCATGCCATTACAACACTTCGGGCCTTGAGGCGGTAAAGCTTTCCGTCCCTCAGATAGATGACAGTTACGTTCTTCCCCTGCACAGAACTGTCTTCTTGCTCAACACGGACAACAGAGGAGCCAAGTCTTAAGCGCACTTTGTTACCCTCGCGATCCAGAGCGGGGAAGCACACTCGTCCGTTGTGTATATCTGCAAATTTATTTTTGCCTTCAATGGCATCTGGAATAAGGGCCTTAATGAAATAGCGGGAGAAGCCGTCATTGCCACCAGGAAATGAATGCCAATGACTATTTCTTAATGAGCGGTGTCCCTGAAATTCAGGGAATCCTGGCATTGAGACCTGACGGGCTGCGTAAGCGCTGATGACATCACAGCCGAGGCCGACCACACTGGCAAGCACAGGATCGGCATAGCGTGTTATTCCAGGATCAAGCTTCAGGATCTTTTCGATGTAATCCTTATAGGTCATGGAATCAAGCCAGCGGCCGTAGTCATCACCATCATAATAGCGATCTGTTATATTCCGCCAGCTAAGAAAATCTTTTTGGACTTTTTCCGAATATGGTGTTCCTTCCAGCTTTTTTTCCCAGAAACCTGCCACCCATCTGCCGGGTGTACCCTGGCCCTGCCCATTATAATAGTGGCCAATGCTCTTTGAATCGAACCAGAGCCGGTAACCGAAATTTGTGGTATCAAAGTCCAGCGGCTTAAATTGTGGCGGCAGCTCACCATATTCAAAATCTGCTGGTATCCCCAGTTCACTATAAATATCATATCCAGGGACGCCGGGGCGGTCTATGATGCCAAAAGCATTTGAAGCCTGGGGCCCGATAAGACGCTGCCCCTGTACCACAAGCTCGTTTCTCTTGGCTGCTCCGCCGAAGATAGGGTGATTTTCAAGGATAAGGCATTTTGCCTGCTTTGGAGAGGACTTCATAAAGTCATACGCAGCTCCTAATCCGCTCAGCCCTCCCCCGACTATAACAATATCGTATGATTCAGAGATATCTGCCGGTTCACTGCTTAAAGATTTATATTCCCCATTTTCAATGGCCTTAAAGGCATCGATAACAGCAGTAGTGTTCCCATTCGAAGAAGCATAATCGCCTATGCCGGTGAAACCGTCAGCCGGTTGAGATTGCGCAAACAGTCTCAGTGGCGCCGGCAACTCAAGCAGGAGGGCCCCTGCTCCAAGAAGCGCACCATTGAGAAAGTCTCTGCGCGTAATGTGAATAGTCATAATATCCATTATACAGGATGTTGACCTTGACGACTTACTTAGTATTACGTTAAATTATTCAATGAACAAGGAACCGCAGATAAAAAACTTGCCGGCCGCATTTATGCTGGTGTTATTCCTCGTTGTGTCGTTCTTCGGTTCCGAAGGCACTCTTCTCTGTTTTGGCAAAGACGGGCATCTGGCAGTAGAGTTTGTCGATCTATGCAATGGTTCGGGACTTGGTTCACAGCTTGCCGGGATGGAAGAAAGCGATGCATGCGGCCCTTGCAAGGATGTCCAATTTCTCAGCAGCCCGGCTCACACAAGAAATGTTTCGCATAACACGCAAGCGCTACCATTAATTTCTTCATCTTTTATTTCTCCATCATTGCCACTGAAAGAGTATTCCCAAAATCATATAAATCTGCCTCAATATTCACATCATAAAGCTCTCGCCAGTCTGCATTCCGTTGTTCTTCTGATCTGAGAAGCCTCCTTTCCCTGTCCCGTTTTATTTGGATAGGGACCTCTGGTTTTATTCGCTTAGTCAACTAAAGGAGGCTTTTATTTTATGGACCGTATTTACGCTGTAGTAATTATTTTGTGTGCATTATTTATAACCATATCGCCCGCTGTTGCGGTTGAAACAAAGGAGTTGACGTTTGAGCAGGCAGTCACCCTCGCCCTTGAGAGAAATCCCGACCTCCAGACTCTCAGGCTCGAAGAAGAAACGGCAAAGGGGCAGAATGAAAAGGCGCGGCTCCTGCTCATCAATAACCCTACGCTCGAAGGCAATATCTCGCAGAAGGACAGACCGGAAGCAGAAGGCGGCGGGAAGTTCACGAACTATGGCTTCAAACTTTCCCAGGAATTCGAGATTGCAGGCCAACGCGGTGCAAGGATCGATGTTTCTGAAAAAGAACTTGCCAGAGTGAAACTGGAAATAAAAGACAAAGAACGAATTTTAATTTCAGACGTAAAAGATGCTTTTACCAGGGCACTCTCGTTAAAGAAGAAAAAAGGCCTTGCGCAGGAGATAGTAAGCCTGAATGAAGAATTCCTTGGCTACGCAAAGATCAAGTTCCAGGCCGGTGATATCTCCGGACTTGATGTTAATCTTTCAGAGGTTGAACTAAGCAAGGCTAAAAAAGAGCTTCTCCTTGCAGAACGGGAATACAGGGAATCGCTTCTCGCGCTGCAGGGACTCCTCGGCTTATCACCTGACATGTCTTTTGCCATAGAAGGTGAGCTGCCTTCAGAAGCGCCTGTTATGCCTGACAAAGAAACACTGAAGGCCTTGGCCTTTTCCCATCGGCCTGACTCAAAGGCAGCTGCATTTGAGATGGAAAAGACAGAGTCCGCGCTGAAACTGATAAAGAAGGAAGCTGTCCCGAATATAACACTGTCAGGTTTTTATGACAGGGATGAATTCCGGAATGCCGTAGGCTTAGAGATTTCGGTCCCGCTGCCTTTTTTTGACAGGAAGCAGGCCGAAAAGAAAGAGGCTTTTGCAAGAACAGAAGGAGCAAAGATAAACGCAGCAGGACTGATAAAAACAATTGAGCGGGAGGTTGATCAGGCTTTCATTGACATCGCATCAGCCATCGAGGAGCTTTCTCTCTTCAAGAAAGAAATACTGGTAAAAGCCGCAGAAAACCTGGGCCTCCTGAACCTCGCCTTCAAGGAAGGGAAGATCGGTTTCTTTGAAGTGCGGCTCGCGCAGAAAGACACCATTGAAGTACAGTTGGCCTATATTGAGGCACAGACGAGAACGCAGCTTGCACTAAATGCAATTGAGAAGAGCACGGGAGGTGCAGTGAAATGATTACACGACTTTACAAACTTATACATGACTACATTATGAACCCCTCACCCAGCCCCTGCCTTCCGGACAGGCAGGCGCTCCCCCAAGGGGCGAGGGACCAAAGTTTCCCTCCCTTGAGGGGAGGGATCAAAGGGAGGGTGTCAGTGCTGCTTGCAATAATCCTTATTGTCCTGAGTGCAACAGTCTTTATCACGGGATGCGGGGAAAAAGAGGCTGCAAAAGAAGAAAAACATTCAGAGGTCGGAGAGAAGAAAGAAGCCGGACATGAAGGCGAACACGAGGGTGAACACGAAGGTGAAGAACCGGGCGTGGTGATGCTGTCGCCTGAAAAGCAGAAGTCCTCGGGAATAGAAGTCAGGCAGGTGGAGCTTGAAAGTGCGGCCATCCCCCTCTCCGCAACTGCTGTTATAGAGATGAATATGGACAGGTCTGCGAAGATCAGCTCAAGAGTGACAGGAAAGGCGGTCAGGATCATCGCATCTCAGGGCGACAGGGTGAAGGCAGGCCAGGCCCTTGCTTATCTCGATAGCGTCGAGCTTGACCAGACATGGACTGATTATATCAAGGCAAAGGGAAAGGTTGAGCTTACA
>MHDW01000018.1:9937-12061 GCA_001803645.1 Nitrospirae bacterium GWC2_42_7
TTACAGCGCGAGGAAACCCTGTTTGAGAAGAAAATATCGCCGGAGAAAGATCTCCTTATGGCGAAACAGGAATTTGAGGAGGCAGAGGCTGACCTCAATCTTGCAAAAGAGCGCTTCAGGCTGCTCGGCGTCAATGTCTCACAGTACGAATCTTCAAGGGGCAATGGGAACCACCCTGTTATTCCGGTTACCAGTCCGGTGGGCGGTGTGGTGATCGAAAAAACGATCACACAGGGAGAGATGGTCAGCCCTGAAAAAGAGCTTTTTACTGTTGCCGACCTCTCAACGCTATGGGTGGTGATCGATATCTATGAAAAAGATATTTCCCGTCTCAGGCTCGGTACCAACGTAAAGGTGTCGGTTACAGCGTTTCCTGAGAAGACATTCAGAGGGAAGATCGCCTATATAGGCGCTGTGGTCGACGAAAGCACAAGAACTGAAAAGGCAAGGGTAACAATAGACAACTCAAGCGGACTGCTAAAGCCAGGTATGTTTGCGACAGTGCTGATTGAGGCGACAGGCAGTGGGACCGAAAGGATCATTGCTGTACCTGAAGAAGCGGTCGTTGTCGACGGGACTAGTACTTATGTCTTTATTCAAACCGCTCCGGAGAGCTTCAAAAGGAGAGATATAGAGGCAGGAAGGACGCTTGGGAACAGGGTAGAAATTACCAAAGGACTGAAGGAAGGAGAGACGGTTACTGTTAAGGGGGCCTTCATCCTCAAATCAGAGTTGAAGAAAGGCGAAATCGTCGACGAACATGGTCATGGCAAATAAATTACAACAGATAATCACACCCTCCCTTAGTCCCTCCCCTCAAGGGAGGGAAACTTTCTGTCCCTCGCCCCTGCCTGCCGACAGGCAACGTTCGGCATCCCCTCTTAAGATAAGAGGGGGAAGGGGGAGTTATGAAAACAGAGGATCAAGGGGACATTTTTCGACTCCGATGTGTATTCAATTCGAGACCAGCAAGGGAGATAATCGCTAATGTTAGAAAAAATTATCGCATATACGTTGAAGCAGAAAGGAATGGTCATATTTCTTTCGCTTCTGATCATAACAGTCGGATTGTATTCATATCTGAAATTGCCGATTGACGCTTTTCCGGATGTGACAAACATTCAGGTTGAAGTAGTGAGCCACGCTGACGGACTATCTGCCGCAGAGATCGAGAGAAATGTGACGTACCCGATCGAGATGGCGATGCGCGGTCTGCCGGACCTTGAACAGATGCGTTCAGTCACAAAGTTCGGGCTGTCAATCGTAACAATCGTCTTTAAAGATAATGTGGATATCTATTTCGCGCGGCAGCTGGTATTTGAAAGACTGGCCGAAGCCAGAGAACAGGTACCCGAAGGGGTTGAAATTGCCATGGGCCCGATCGGCACGGCAATGGGTGAAATCTATCAATATACCCTTGAAGGAAAAATGCCGGAAGATCCGCTTCAGAAAAAAGCTTATCTGACAAATCTGCGGACAATTCAGGAGTGGATCATCACGCCTCAGCTGAAAAGTGTTGCCGGAGTGAATGAAATAAATTCTTTCGGAGGATACTTCAAAGAATACCAGGTCATCATATCTCCGGAAAACATGCTGAAGTACGGAGTGACTGTAGAGGATGTTTATGCTGCGATCGGAAACAATAATCGGAACGTCGGCGGCAATATCCTCGAAAGAAACACCGACCAGTTTATAGTCCGCGGTGTCGGATTGATAAAGGACATACCCGACATCGAAAACATTGTTCTGAAGTCTCAACACGGAACACCGACCTACCTGCGTGATGTCGCCCATGTAAAGATCGGTGAAGCTGTACGCATGGGAGCGGCCATGAAGAACGGCAAAGACGAAACTGTCGGCGGGATCGTCATGATGATGCGCGGGGCAAACAGCCGGGACGTTGTTCGCAAGGTAATCGAAAAAGTACGCGAGATCAATGAGAACAATATCCTTCCGGAGGGTCTGAAGATAGTTTCTTACTACGATAGAAGCGATATTGTGAATGCCAGCGTCAGCACCGTAAACAAAGCACTGATCGAAGGCGCTGTTCTTGTTCTCATTGTTTTGTATTTATTGTTGAGAAGTATCAGAGGAAGTTTTGTCGTGCTTATTGCTTTACCGCTT
>MHDW01000019.1:0-2656 GCA_001803645.1 Nitrospirae bacterium GWC2_42_7
TGGTCTGTAACATAAAAGGCCATATAGAGGAGTTCTCTTATTTTTTTTGCAGCAGAAGGCGGGTCTACATCAAAGAGCGCATCGAGTGCCTTGGTTGAGGCTATATGATGTGCTTCAGGACAGACACCGCAGATCCTGTCAGTGATAACAGGCATATCTTCCGCAAGCCTTCCGACGCAGAATTGTTCAAAACCCCGAAGTTCAGGGACTTGAAAGTATGTGTTTGCAACATCCCCTTCATCATTGAGGAATATTTCTATTTTGCCGTGGCCCTCAAGCCGTGTGATCGGGTCAATTGATATGCGCTTCATACTGATCTTCCTCTCAGGATAGAATCAGCAAGGCTGTATTTGTAGAATGTACCCGCGAGATCCGGCAGCTGCTCAAGGGTCTCGCTGATCCTCAGGAGGATCTCATCTTCTGAGGCTCCTTTAAGGCCTTCTATATCTATCATTGATCCAAGCGCTGCAACCATCTTTGCACCCTGGTCAAGCACACCTTCGGGAGGACCGTAACATCCGGTACAGGGCATATTTACTTTAGGACATAAAGCACCGCAGCCGTTGCGCGTCGCGATACCCATGCAGATTATCCCCTGTTCAAGGAGGCATTTCTCAGGTTCTGTTATGATCTCGAAAGTCCTGTAAAACTTCCTGATCTTTTTGTCTTCTTTTTTTCTGTCACACTCATCACATACTGCTGATCTGCCTGCACCGATAACACTTCCTTTCGGCGGCAGCGGCCTGCCCTGGATGACCGAATCTATCACACTCCATATCTGATGCGGCTCAGGCGGACAACCCGGGATGAAATAATCCACAGCTACTTCCTGTGAAAGCGGCTTCACCCTCTCAAAAAAACGAGGCAGGTGTAAAGTTCCCTCCGGCATCTTTGTCTCAGGCTGAGGCAGTATACCTGCCGGATTATCAACAGACTGATTATCAATGTATATTGCTTTGAAATGCTCTTTTGCAGTGGAAAGGTTGCTCAGGCCGGGGATACATCCTTCATGGGCGCATGAACCGAATGCGATAAGGAGCTTTGATTTCCTCCTCATCAGATGGGCCATCTCTTTGTTTTCTTCTGTCCTTATCGCGCCATTGAAAAAAGTGATTGTGATATCTTCATCAGGCAGCGCCTCTATATCTTTCTTCTTTGTGTCAAGGAGACAGGGACAAAATACAATATCAAAAGCAGCGTCCAGATCAAGGATCTTCTCATTTAAATTGACAAGGGCGATCTCACATCCCCCGCAGGATGATGCCCAGTACATGCTTATTTTTGGTTTTAGCGTCATATCAGGCTGACCCGAAGCAGGGCATCTATATGTTTATACCCAGGACCTCTGATGCCTTTGAAACTATCTCATCAGGGTTGAAGGGCTTTGTCATATAAATATCTGCTCCTGATTCTATTCCCTTTTTTTTGTCGAATTCCTGTCCTTTTGCTGTTAGCATCACTATGTAAATATTGCTAAGCTTTAGGTCATTTTTTACTGTATTACATACATCGAAACCGTTCATCTTCGGCATCATCACATCGAGAAAGATAAGGTCCGGTTTTTCTGATTTTATGAGTTCAAGTGCTTCAAGTCCATCTGATGCGGAAAAAATCTCAACTCCTTCATCTTCAAAATCTTCCAGTGTTTGTTCAAGCAAGAGCCTTATGTGAGGCTCATCATCCACTATCAGGACCTTTTTGGGCATTCTTTCCTCCGTCTTCTGTTGGACATTATATCATCCTGTCCTCTGAATTTTCAGCATGCTGTTTGCTATCCCTTCAGGATCTCATTAACTTTTGCCAGCAGCTTATCAGGTGCAAAAGGTTTGTCAATATGCTCAACAGAACCCATGGATTCGCTTATTTTATGGTAAGTTTCGTCACGTAAACCTGAAAGCACGATAACAGGGATATCCTTCAATTCCTTATGACTTCTTAATTCTGCAAGGGTTGCATATCCGTCTTTGCCGGGCATTTCTATATCGAGCAGAATAAGATCCGGGTTAAAAGACAGCGCTGTCTGCACGGCTTCGTTACCGTCAGAGGCGGTTACTACATCAAAACCGTTTTTTGTAAAAAGGATCTTCTCGAGTTGAAGTATCTTGCTTTCATCGTCTACTGCGAGTATCTTTTTTTTCATTGCAACCTCCTGTATTGTTGTTGAATGAATCCGTGATCTTTTTCTTTATAAAATCAAAAATTAAACTCAGGATATTCAATATCCGAGAATATCAATTTTTTCAGAATATCCGCTGACACCTGAAAATCCGCATCGTCTGCATCCCTTACCCGAGGCAGCATGTGCTGCTGAAGTGCAGTGCTGGCATGAGATAGGATTTTTATGTGTTTCAACTATAGCTGATATACACCTGTTTTCTTTTGAGAGTTCCGGGGTTTTTCGCTCAATAAAAGATATGGCATCTTTTGCCGACGGTGTTGAAATGGATGCGATTACCAGCGTGTTTTCTGCCAGCTGCAGAATATTCAGGATATTAATATCTTCCTTCCTGATATCCTGTATATAGAGCTTATTGACGCCGGCGTCCAGCAAAGACGATACAACGGAGTTCATGCTCTCAGTGTTTGTAGTTATATAAGACTCGGTATCAGGCAGAGTGTCTTCTTCCTGAAATAAGGCGATCACTTTTTGCTTTGC
>MHDW01000019.1:2666-8511 GCA_001803645.1 Nitrospirae bacterium GWC2_42_7
TCTAACAGAAGAGCGCGCGCAAAGGGTTCCCGCAGTTCTTTGTTCTTCCCTGTGACCAGGATGAGGCCGTTATTTTCTGAGAGGGCTTTTTGTAAAATTCCGGCATACTCATCAGGAATATGGAATTTATCGAGCGTCATTTTTTTCGATGGATATCTGAAGCGGAGTATTGCCCCCTGATTTTTATCCGCAGTTATAATTTCAGATGTAATAAAAACCTCTCTGCCGGAGATCCTTGTCTTTATACTGCCTGATGAGCCCTTTGCGATGCTGAACATTTCCTTTATCTTTTTTATGACCGGTTCCATATAATCCACAGGATGTAATTCAGGGTCACTCAGCCTGTCCTTGACCCTGTTTCGTACTCTGAGCTGGCTGTTAACAGCTTCGAAATAAAGCATTGCCGAGCTTTTCAATACCGCCCTGGTAAGCGATGAATAAAAGATCGATATTGCCGGAGAAGAGGATGCAACCGGCGGCATATTTTTCCCGGTGAAAACAGCATCTATAGTATCCAGAATAACAGAGGGAAGAGCCATGGAAATACTTACAGTCTTGATAGGGAATGTGCGATTGATCACCTCCATTACTTCGTTGAGTGAGGGATCTGTAACAGCCACTTTTACCTCATTATCAAGCTCTGCCAGAGGCAGGAATCTGTATTTTTCGAGAAGATCCCGGGGTACTGACCTGACAAGTTTATGGTCTACGGTATCTGGTGAAGGTGTTACAAATGATAGATTCAACTCAGTGCTGAGAGCATAAAAAAGTGCATCTTCACTTACGAGCCCTTTCTCAAACACAAGTTCTTTGATATCTCTTCCTGTGCTGAGAGATTCCATCTTTACAGATACTGCGTCCTTTTCACCTAAAAGATCATATTTCATCAGAATGTCCAGAATGTTAAGCTCAGGTCCTGTGTTCATCTAATGCCTCCTTTATATGTTTAAGAAGAACTGAAAAATCATGATAAAAATATATTGTCAATTCATCTGGTTCACTGAACTATAAAACTTTCCGGTTGTATAATCAAATGTTGTTTTCTCTGTCATAGCGGAGTCTTCTGATCGGATTCTTGAGAAGAGAATATGCCTCATTTATCTCTTTCATCCTCTCAAGAGACAGCGCATTTGTGCATTTATCAGGATGATAGCGGAGCGCAAGCCTTCTGTAAGAGTTCTTGATCTCTTCGATATCCGCATCATGCTTTATTTCAAGGATTTTGTAATAGTCCTTAGTCATATGTTCTTTCTATGAGCCTTTTCACCCTTGCCTGGAGTTCTGAATATTCGAATGGTTTGGTTATATAATCGTCAGTGCCGAAGGTAAACCCTTTAAGCTTGTCTTCTGATGTGTCTCTGGATGAAAGAATTATGATCGGTAAAAACATTGTTTTAATATTACTCCTGAGTTCCTTTATCAGGGCATAACCGTCCATAACCGGCATATTTATATCGGTTATTATTAAGTTCGGTTTTATCTTATCAGCTTGTTCGAGGGCTTCTTTCCCGTTCTGGGCAGTATGTACCTCAAGTTCAAGAGGTCTAAGAGAGAGTTCGACCATCTTGAGTATTCCCGGCTCATCATCAACTATAAGCACTCTTGGTTTTTCTGATTTTAATGGCAGTTTTGCTTTTTCGCCTGCTTTTCCGCAGAAAGGACAGAAATTCCAGTCATATTCCATTTTTTGTAAGCAACCTTTGCATATATTTGTATCGAGTACTCCACAATAAGGGCACTCATTGCCCATATAAGTCCTTCTGCAATTAGGACAAACTGCATCATTTACGGTTCTTTCAGTCCTTGTTTTTTCATCTGATGAAATTACACGCAAGACCTCTTCGACTGTAGTTATCCCTTTGTATACATGCCTAAGTGAGGATTCATAAAGAGTTCTCATCCCCTCTTTTTTGGTGAGTTCCCTTAACTCGCCTGCTGAACCTTTGCCGGCAATGAACTTCCGTATTTCAGGGGAAATGTCCATTATCTCAAGGATCGCAATTCTTCCCTTGTATCCTGTATTGCTGCATTTATCACAGCCTGTTCCTCTCATGAAGCGGATATCATCTCTTATGTCTGGAAGCGCTGATAGAACAGATTCATCTGGCTTGTATTCTGTAAGACAGTGTTCACAGTTGATCCTGACGAGTCTCTGCGCTACTATACAGAGGAGGGATGAGGCCACCAAAGTGGGTTCTACTCCGAGGTCGAAAAGTCTCGTAATTGTTGCTGCCGTGCCGGTTGTATGAAGAGTGCTCAGAACAAGATGGCCTGTCATTGATGCCCTTAAGGCAATCTCTGCGGTCTCAAGGTCTCTTATTTCTCCGACCATGACAACATTAGGGTCCTGCCTTAGTATTGACCTGAGCGTATTGGCAAAAGTGAGTCCTGCTTTTTCATTGACCTGCACCTGTGTGATCCCTTCAATTTCGTATTCTACAGGGTCTTCAACTGTTATGATGTTTGTTTCTTCAGAATAAATATGTTTCAGTATTCCGTGAAGAGTGGTTGTTTTGCCGCTGCCGGTTGGCCCTGTAAGGAGTATCAGTCCCTGGGGTTTGTCTATATGTTTTTTAAGTTTTAAAAAATCCTCATTGCCAAGCTGAGAGCTGAGGGATTTTACACCTTCAGCTGATCTTAAAATCCTTATAACTACTTTTTCTCCCAGATGAGTCGGCAGCACCGAGATCCTGAGATCAACCGGTTTGTCCCCGATTTTAAGTTTCACGCCCCCGTCCTGAGGGGTTTTCCTGTTGCTGATATCAAGCTGTGACATTATTTTTATTCTGGATACAATGGCAGAATTAAGCCATTTGGGGATATGTGTCTGGGTCTTGAGCACGCCGTCGATCCTGAATCTAACGGTAACGTTTTTCTGTCCCGGTTCAATATGTATATCGCTTGCATCGTACTTCAGCGCTTCTTTGATCAATATGTTGACGAGCTTGATGGCCGGGGCAAGAAGATCACTTTCATTGGCGAGTTCCCCTCTGTTGCCGGACTGAAATATTTTCCCCATGTTAGAATCGCTATCAGCCGGTCCGCCTATAGCGTTTGCATCCAATACTTCAATATTGTCTTCATTCCCGGAGAGCACATTGTCCAGGACTTTTGTCAGGTCAGAGCTTGTTTCAAAGCATGTGTTGACCGCATTTAGAAGTTCGCTTCTTGAAGTGACATAGGGTATGGAATTATACCCGGTAATGAAAGAAACTGCCTGAAGAGCATTGAAGTCCATAGGGTCTACCATGGCGAGTTTCAGGTTTTTACCTTCAAATCCAAAGGGGATGCACATATATTTCAAGATATTGTCTTTTGAGAATTTACTGAGCACGTCATGAGGAATATCAGAGAGTTCAGCTTTCTTGAACCTGAATTTCTCGCAGAATATATTTAAAAGCTTGTCCTCGTTGAGATTTTGCGAATCGATCATGTCGAGTATGAAACTGCGTCCGCTGGTTTTCTTTTTTATTGCCTGCAAGGAAGCTTCATTAATGATTCCTTCGCTGATAAGAAATTCACTTAAGGTGTCCATTTAAATACCTCCGTTAAAACTATATGATTATAATCGAAACTCAGATTTATATTTCGCATGCCGGCAGCATTATCACAAAATTAGCGCCGTTGAACCCTTCTATACCGGAATAATTGCCGTTTATTGCTTTTATGGTTCCGTTGTGTTCTTCGACTATCTTTTTTGATATAGCGAGACCGAGCCCTGTACCGGACTTCTTGCCTTTTGTTACAAAAGGTTCGAATATTGTGTCAATAATTTCGTCCGGGATCCCATTGCCGGTATCTGAAAAGACTATTTCAATACCATTGTCCAACTGGCGCGTGAGGATAAGGAACTTGCCGCCCTGATGCATTGCTTCCCGTGCGTTGCCGGCTATATTAAAGATCACCCGTTTGAACTTCTCTAAGTCAATATTAATTTCATTTATATAATCCAGACTGGAGACCACCATGATATTCCTTGCTGTCATGCTTTTTTCTACATAAGGAACAATATCAAGGAAGTATTTTTCAGCATTAGATTTCTCGATATTGAGTTTTGACTTAAACCCTTTGGCAAAGGCCAGAAGGTCTTCGACCATGCTTACAAGTCTGTCAACCTCGCTTGTTATCATCGTGCAATATTCCTTGCGCTCTTCTTTAGTGAACTCCATATCACCCATAAGCCCTGCGAATCCTTTTATCGTAGTCATGGGGTTTTTTATATCATGGATTATGCCTGAGGCCATCTGGCCGATCGCAGTGAATTTCTCGGATTTTATCATGTCTTCAAGGAGACGTGCATTTTCGATGACCTCTGCAACCATTACGCATAAAGAACTCATCAAGGCTTCATCTTCGCTTGTGAAGATTCCATCTGCCTTATTCCTGAGGTTTAGAATGCCGAAGGTTGTATCTTTGACCTTCAGGGGAAGACAGAGCAGGGATTTAATCTCAACAGCTCCGGTATTTAAAAAGTAAGGATGTTCGGATGTATTGTTTGCAATTATCGGCAGCCCGGTTTCGAGCACTCTGCCTGCAATCCCTTCATTGATATTTAACTCCAGATTTTCATCAACTATTCTGCCGGAAATCACCTTAAGAATAAACTTTCCAGATTTTTGATCTGCTACCAATACAGAGCAGGCTTCAACATTAATTATCTCGTGGATTTTCGTTGTTGTAGAAGCAAGGATATTAAACACATCTGGTGAAGAGCTTAACAGTTTGTTGATCCCGGAAATAAAGCCCATTTCGCGGTATTTCTGGAGCGTATGTTCAGTGAGCAGTTTCTTTTCTTCTATGGTCTTAAGATAAAGGCTGAGCAGGGAAGCAACATGACAAAGATTTTGTGAAGCACCTGAAATATGGCCAAATAGAGAGTTGTTAAGGAAAACATCTACTCGAGGTTCTTTGCTGGACTGTACCTCAGGGGATTCAAATAGTATTTTTCCGTCAGTCCCGAAGAAAGTAAATGGGCCCGTGAGGCTGACAATAAGCTCGCATATGGATTTGATATCTTTTTTCTTAATGGTCATATGGGTTACAGTTTTAATGCTCCTTTTATCTGATAGCAAATTAGATATAAACAATTGCTTTATGAATTATAAAGTATTCAGATGATTTAATATATAAAAAAATAGTTATACAAAATAGCCATGTTATGAATCATTGTCAAAGATGATTTTGAAGGTATAACATAAACAAAGGTGTTGTGTATAATTGCATCCTTAAGTCAGGAGAATCATGGAAGAAACAGATTTGAGAGAGCTCTGCAGAAATTTTTGCCATTATTATAAGCCTTTAAAAAATGAAGATTTCAAGTGCCGGGGATATCTTGTGGTCATGGAGTTGATAAATAAGGGAAAGAATTTAAGTTTTGACAAAACTGATGCGATACTTGATGAAGGAACTATCAGAATGCTCTCAAAGAAGCTCTGCCTGTCTTGTTCTTTTTATGAAAATGATTGTGATTTTGCCGCACACGTTGAGAAGGCTCCTCCCTGTGGAGGATTTATTTTTTTAGGGCACCTTGTCTCAGAAGAGGTTCTTAAGGTTGAAGACATGGACTGTTTAAAAAGGTAATGTTAAGCAATTACATAAATTTGACGTTGACTATGATGTCATAAATATGGTAAAAATGACGGTATCATGACAACCAAGCTTTATAAAAGACTTTTAACGCCTCCGCCACGTAACAGTTTTTTTCTTTTTGGTCTTCGTGGAATTGGGAAGAGTACTTGGGTCCGGCAGACCTTTCCTGATGCCGTGCGTTTTGATCTGCTCGATGAAGGGCTTTATCAGAGTTATCTGCGAGACTCCCGATTATTTGGTCGTGAATTGCTTCGGG
>MHDW01000020.1:0-6077 GCA_001803645.1 Nitrospirae bacterium GWC2_42_7
TCCATAAGGAGAATGTTAGTCATCCGGAGTTGTTATTAGAAACATATTGGCAAAAAAGGGAGGTTTCACCATACAAGGTTGGTATAGAAATAGATAGTGTCAGGTTGTCATTAGAAGATGGCATGATTGATTCGTCTTTGTTGCTGGCCGACCCAGAGCTTGCTGGGATGCATTTACTTACTGCGAGGCAAGGAACAAATTTCAAATTATCAGAATATCAATTCAATAAAATGCTCAATCTATGGAATGGTGCAATTTATGATGCGTAAGAAGATGAATATGAATCAGAAGAAGGAAAAGCTAGGCTCAGAATGCATAAATTTCGAGAGCGCGATCAAACACTAGTAAAGAAAGCAAAAGGGCGTTTTATAAATAAAAACAGCAAGTTGTTCTGTGAAGCATGCAATTTTTCTTTTGAAGAAAAGTATGGTGTAGTTGGTAAAGAATACATTGAAGCTCACCACAAAAAACCGTTGTCCCAAATTCAAGCTGGTGAGAAAACTAAGGAAAGCGACCTAGTCATGCTATTTGCAAATTGTCATAGAATAGTACATAAGCTTAAATCTCCAGACCCATGGAGCAAGCTGCTAAGATTGCTGGGAAAGTAATAACAATTTGTTTCTTCTGACGGCTACACCACCGGGTAATGAAAACAGACTTGGGGACGTTGTTTCCTGCGTTGCATTGTTACAACCTCATGCGTGAGAGTTTTTTCCCCTGTTTTCTTTGCTATCACGTTTAACTTGATGTCGCAAATTGCGACTTCAAGTTTGCCCACTCCACAGCAGTCAGCTGAAAAGCAAAATCCTCAGGAAATCTGTCTGTGTTGCGCTTCACCTGTTCGTTTAACCGCTTTGTCGTGACCCCGTAAAGCTCTGAAAGATCGGCATCTAACATCACTCTTTCTCCGCGAACAAGCAAAATCTTCTTTTCAATCATTACAACCGGGATCAGTTCTTTCATTCGCTCCTCCGAGTGCAAGGGCCTTTGTTACATCCCCATGGTAAAAAATTACTAAATAATAAAACATTATGCCTTTCAAGGCAAGGACTTTTTCTTCTATGAGCAAGTGGGTAAGCACTCAAGTTGGAAGGCGGGGAAGTACAAAAGTGCAAAAACCAGCAAGTGCTGAAAGCTGGTTTAATGCACAGAGCAGGAGATACAGGGGTCATATGACCTGACCAGCATCTCGGCAAGCAGTTCGATTTCCCTGTCCTGTCTGCCTATTTCTGCATATTGTTTTGCGAGTTCTTCAAGATCATGCTGGATATTGGCGTGGTTTTGGCTCGTGGGTATTACACAATCGCATTTCAATATATGTCCTGTATCATCAAACTCATAACAGTGATAAAGGATGCCGCGGGGGACTTCAACAGCGCCGACACCTGTTCCGCTCTTTGGTATGACCTTCTGTTTCGGTTCGCCCAATTCTGTATCGAGGAATTCATCAATAAGGTCTGCTGATTCCATGACAACATGGACGCATTCCACCAGTTGTGCAATATTGTTCATGTAAGGATTATGATTTACAGGTTTAAGCCCGAAGCTTAGTGCTATTTCATTTGCTATTGGATGCAGGAGATCAAAATTGTTGTTTATCCGTGCAAGCGCACCTACAGCAAAAGAATTGCGGGAAAGCCGGCTCCATTTTGATGTAGACTGTTCAACCAGATGTTCATTGGTCATCAGTTTATATTCATGTTCTTTTTTTATTACTCCATCAGTCGAAACCAGGTCTCCTCCTATGAAAGGATAATTCCGCTCTCCTTTTAAAGAGACGAATTCAGTCTCCCTGCTAAAATCAGGTATGCTGAATGTCTGGAATAGATCAGCGGTCGAAATCAGGTCATCTTTGGCCTTAATGAGGCGGTCTTTAAAGCCTTTTAACTCGGCTTTTTCCGGCAGCATCGTAAATCCGCCCACTATTGTCCTTGTTGGATGGAGCCGCCTGCCTCCTACACAGTCGCATAGATCATTTGCCAGAAGTTTCATGCCTGCTGCTCTTAAAACTACATCAGGATGGGATTCTATAAGCGGGAATACGCTGCCTGCATTCAGAAAATCAGGTCCAGACAGGAAATAAAGATGAAGTATATGGCTCTGCAGGGTCTCCATATGTTTGAGGAGAAGGCGGAGTTTGGATGTCAGCTCTGTTGGAATTATTCCAAAGGCGTTTTCAATAGCGCGAATACTGGCAAGGGTATGGCCGATAGAGCAGATGCCGCAGATCCTTCCTGATATCCATGGAGCATTTTCCCATCTTTTGCCGACGAGCATGGCCTCAAAAAACCTCGGAGTTTCGACAACCTCCCACTTTGCGTGTTCGAGCTTACCGCCTGTGATCTTGATGTTTATATTGCCGTGGCCTTCAACGCGTGTAAGATGGCGGATGTTGACATTGCAGTCTATCTTCATTTGTCCTTTTCTCCAGAATCATAACTCCCCCTTCCCCCTCTTATCTTAAGAGGGGGTGTCCCGAAGAGTTTTCGGGAGGGCGTTACTACCGTAGGGAGGGATTTGCGAAACTCTTCAGCATATGTTTTAAATCCGCCGAAGCATTCAAGACGGTCAAGCATTACCTCTTCTGAAAAACCATATTCTTTCATGATGAATTTCATCTGCTCAATATTGGCATCTTCAGCCGGGCCCCGGCATCCCCAGCAGCCGAATTTGCTGTTCGGGCACCATGAATCACATCCTCCGCGTGTAACAGGCCCGAGACAGGGCTCTCCGAGATCGAAGAGGCATATATTCTCATTGGCCTTACATTCCATGCATACAGGATATTTAGGATGCACTATGGCTTTACCCAAGGCAAGGTTAATAACAATTTTTTCGACCTCTTCTTTTTTTACAGGACAGCCGAATATATTAAGATCAACTTTGACCACATCCTCTAATGGCCTGGCTGCTTCTGTTTCAACAGGGAAATTTCCGTAAACTTCATTCTTCACCCAGGCCTGATCAAAACGGTTCTTAAGCTGGTTCACGCCTCCAAAACATGCACAGGAGCCGAGCGCAACAAGTATTTTTGCATTTGCTCTGATCTTCTTGAGGCGTTCTCTTTCGTCGCTTCTGGTGATACTTCCTTCAACAAAGGCGATGTCATAGTTGTCAGACCTTTCGGTCATGGCTTCGCGGAAATTGACTACTTCCACAAGCGAGAAAAAATCGATCAAAGTAGCCTCATTATTCACTATCTGGAGCTGGCATCCCTCGCATGAAGAGAGTTCAAAGAACGCGACTTTAGGACGGAATAAAGGGACGCCAAGATAGGTCTTTGCAGCTTTATCTCCGGCCATCTATATCGCCTCCTTGAGGTTCATTACAGACCAATAGTCAAATACCGGGCCTTTTAGACAGGTGTAGGTTGAGCCGACATTACAGCGGCAGCATTTGCCCATCCCGCAGTGCATGCGCCGCTCAAGAGATACGAACATCTTCTGCATAGGGATATCTTTCTGTCCGAGCATATTGCATACGAATTTGAACATGACCGGAGGCCCGCAGACTATCGCATAAGTATTTTTAAAGAAATCATCATCTTTTTTCGAAAAAATCTCTTCCAGTATCTTTGTTATAAGTCCAACAGGGCCTTTCCATGAAGGATCTGTTTTTTCGACAATGATATTCAGATTGATGTCATCAGCCTGCCACGTATCATACTGATAGGTAAACAAGAGCTGGGACGGGTCTTTTGCTCCATAGATGATCTCAACATTGTTGAAGCGGCTTCGGTTGTCCTGGGCATATGCTATCGCTGATCTGAGCGGTGCAAGGCCAAGACCGCCGGCAATAAGAAAGATATTCTGGCTATGCATCTTCTCCATAGGAAAGTTTGTGCCAAAGGGGCCTCTGATGCCTACATGAGTGCCGCGGCTTATTTTTGCCAGGAAGTTTGTGAGGTTCCCTGCCTTGCGTATGCATAACTCAACATCGCCATGCCTTGAAGGGGGAGATGAAATAGAAAAAGGCGCTTCACCAATACCAGGCAGTTCGAGCATCAGAAACTGCCCGGGCTGAAATGTGAACCTTTTTCTTTCTTCAGGATCTAGGATCTGTATCCTGTAGAGGTTTTCCATTTCAGTAAGCTGGTGTATATTGGTGATTTCTGACTTATAGGTGAATTCAAATGCTTCAAAGTCATCCCTGCGGTGCGATTTCTGACGGCCTTCTGTCTTTATGTCAGTGAATTTTAAATGGGTATCCATCAGTCCTCCTGCCTGCGCACACTGGCAATGACCTCAGGCACTCGTATGCCTGCAAGACAGGATTCGCCGCAGCGGCCGCAACCAACACAGAGAGATTCCTCATATGCTTCGACAAAGCCCCGGTGCTTGTGATAGTAGCGGTATTTCAGACGTATATGCTGCTCAGGCCTGAAATTGTGTCCGCCTGCTACTTCTGCAAAATCTATCAGATTGCAGGAATAAAGTGATTTTGTTTTTCTTGCGCTCTTTAGGTTTATGTCAACTGTCTCTTCTACCCCGTAACAGTAGCAGGTAGGGCATACATTAGAACATGTTCCGCATGCAAGACATTGCTGACCCCAGTGCTTCCAGACCTCTGACTGGAATTCCATGTCGAGTATCTTTGTAAGATCGGTAGTATCAACATGAGCAGTGAATTTCTTGTTCTTCTCAGAAACAGACTTCATATATAAAAAATGGTCTGCTTCAACAGGGTCTCTTGTATTTATCTTCTTTAGAAAATTATAGGCAGTGTCAGACAGGATCTCTGCAAAATACTCTTCCCCGATATCTGTGAGGAACATATCAAAACCGTGCAGAACAGTATCAGAGCCCATAGAGCGGCAGAAACAATAAGGCTGAGGCGCGCAGTCAATGCCGACAATAAACATATTTTTCCGTTTGGCAGCATAATAGGGCATGGGATATGTGCTTCCCATGAGAACCTTATCAAGTTTGTTCAGCGCATTTATGTCACATGCATGAAGCCCGAAGAAAATATAAGGGCGGTCAATATTATAATCAACGTTCTTCTGCCAGCCATGCTCTTTAATTGTAAAGGTTGCCAGGTCTTCTTTGAATGGCAGAAAAAACTTCTTGGCAGGCAGTTTTGTGGTTGAGTAATTTAACTTAATGTTGTTGAAGTCAGAAACGAGCGAAAACGCGTAGATCGGCTGATCGTTCCGGTCAGCCCCTATCTCAACAGGGCCGACAATACTGTTATCAGAAGATAGAACATCAAAAAGCTTTTTCAGCTCTTTTTTATCAAACACTTTGAATATCATTGATTTTCCTTTGTGACCTTATCTTTTCAAAATGCTATCACAACCATATCAAATTAACAATTAATCATGGTTATAGATGTTATAAATACAGAGAATAAAAATAACATTCATAGAATCTTCATAAATCTTTGTTCTAATAAACTCAGAGAATCGATCAGCAATTGATAAAAGGAGGAAATAATATGAAGGCCTTAAGATCCATACTGGTTTTATTTATATTCTTTATTCTGTCCGGTTATGCGCATTCTTCAACTTTGGGGGACCTTCGTCTGAGTTATATTGAAGGAGATGTCCAGATCAGGACAGAAGATACCTATGACTGGGTGCCTGTTTCGATCAATATGCCGCTTAGAGAAGGCGACCGGCTTTGGGTGCCTGATGAGGCTAGGGCAGAGATCCAGGCAAGAAACGGGGTGGTTCTGAGAATAGATGAGAGCTCTTTTCTTGAAGTGCTTACTGTTGATAGAGATTCCTTCCAGTTTTATCTGGACATTGGACATGCATATGTGAAATTCAGAGATTACAGAGATAGTTTTGTGCAAATAGAGACACCGGTGTCCTCGATAAGGGCAGATAACGATGCCAGTTTCAGGGTTGATGTTTTAAGGGACAGTGACACCGATGTTTCTGTATTTAAAGGCATGGTCTATGTAGAGAACAAAGGCCGGGAGAGAAGAGTAATTTCAGACAGACGTTTATCGATAAGTGATGATTATATGGATCTTTCTTCTTTGGGAAGGGAAGATGAATGGGAAAGATGGAATAATATCAGAGACAGAAAGATGGAAGAGAGAAGATATAGTTCGTACTATCTGCCTGATGA
>MHDW01000020.1:6224-8252 GCA_001803645.1 Nitrospirae bacterium GWC2_42_7
TGTATGGATCGCTTATGAACCATGGGGATGGGCGCCTTACCATTATGGCAGGTGGACATATCTTGGTTCTATCGGGTGGTGCTGGGTTCCTCCGGTTAGGGGCGCTGTTCACTGGGGTCCGGGATTTGTCGGCTGGGTCACTACCCCATCCTATGTTGCCTGGATTCCTCTTGCTCCGGGAGAGACATATTATGGACGGGGATATTACGGCCCAAACAGCGTTAATATTGTCAATATAGATCTGCACAAAACAGTAGTAAAAAATGTTTACAAAAATGTTTATGCAAGAAATGCAGTAACAGTTCATCACAATGATACTTTTATGAAGGGAAAGCATGTTGACTTCAAGGTGAAGGAAAATCCTTTTCTGACAGAAAGGATAAGCATAGGCAGACCTGAGAGAAAAGCTGAAAAGTTCTCCGCAATGCCGGTCATTAAAGATATCCCTGATTCAAAGAAGCCTCCGCATAAGATAAGGGACATTAATGTGAAAGAATTAAAAGAAAAGCGACCGATGATAAAAGAGCGGAGAAGTTCTGTTGCAGCGCCTGAATTTTCAGGAGGAATTGCCCCAGACAGAACAGATAGGAGATCCAGAAACAGGGTGAAGAGTGTACAACCAGAGAAGGAAAGTATTCCGCAGAGAAGGCCTCAGTCTTTTGAGAATAAACAGCAGCAGGAAGAGAAAGAAACTACAAGATCACGCGGGACAAGAAAGATAGAAAAGCCGGACGAAAAACAGGCAACTGTAAAAGGTTCTGAAGTAAGAAAAGACGACAATAAAGTGAGCTCAAAAGAGAAGCAGAAGGATGAAAACAATTCAAAAGATAAAGATTCCAAGGCTGAGAAGAAATTATTAAAAGAACAACAGAAAGCAGAAAAGGAAGAGAGAAAGGCTCTGGAGAAGGGCTTGGAAGAGATAAAGAACTAACTGATAGAGAATTATGTTTATGGATTTCTCAGGTACAGCTAGAAAATTTCCTGAAATCCTCAAGCAGTATAGGATTTAGAGACACCGGTTTGGAACATCATGTATTTGTGGGAAATGTTTGGGCTTATACATCCAGGCAATTTTATCCGTATCTGAGAACCCCTTGAAGAAGGTGATAATGGATTTCACAGTTACGGCTAAATAAATTCTTGAAATCCTCAAGCAGTAAGGGTTTTAGAATCTCCGGCTTGGAACATCGTGCCTTTGAAGGAAATGTTTGGGACTTATACATTAAAGAATTTTTTACCCGCATCTGCGAAATCTGTGAACCAAACGACCGTGGATTTCTCACAAACAATAGGGATCTGTGAAATAAAAAGGGGCGGAGATGTACTCTCCGCCCCTCTTTTGTGTTAGGACAGATTATTCTGTAAGCTCTTTTCCGCAGTGTTTGCAGATCTTTGCCCGTATCTTGATTATCTCAGCGCAAAATGGGCATTCCATTGTGAAATTCTTCTTGTGGATCTGTTTGATAGATTCATTAACTCTTTTCTGGATGACCTCATTGGTGAATTTATGGTTCGCTAAAGCCTCGATCGCGTGCAGATCCCCGATCTCACCAATATGTTCAGCAGCCTTCAGTCTTACGCTGCCGAATCCATCTTCAGCAAGAAGCATAGTCAGAATAGAATCTACATCTTCGCTGATGAAATAATCGGTCAGCATCTGGTAAGCCTTTTTTCTTTGCTCCAGTTCTTCCTTTTCCTGGGTCTCACTGATCGCATCAATAATATCGCCTTTCATGGCGCTTTTGTTGCCGGTTGGAATGCTTGATGATTCCCCTGAATCCGGGTGGAGCATATACCTGTATCCCATTTCCTGTCCGTATACTTCAGACATCCGCTTCCAACTGTTCTTGAAAAAACTGCATTCATCATTGAAACAGACATAAAGAAAAGGAGTGCACCAACCCAATCCATCAGAGAAATTAAAAGACGGCGTGCTCCATTTATTCAGAGACTGCCCGCAGTGTGGACAGACTGTTTGTTTATCTTCCATGACCTTTTCCATTTTTATTCTCCTTCTTGAAAAAAGGG
>MHDW01000021.1:0-760 GCA_001803645.1 Nitrospirae bacterium GWC2_42_7
AAGTTACTATTACAATAATGAATAAGCGGAAGGCAACTGAGTATCTGGACTCTGAAGGAATATCTCCTTATGGCAGATGGTTCAATCAGTTGAATGCTGAAGCAGCCAATAAAGTAACGACTGCTGTTTATCGATTGGAACTTGGTAATTCTTCAAACGTAGAACCCGTAGGGGAAGGTATTTCTGAATATAAAATTGATTTTGGTCCGGGGTATCGTATTTATTTCGCTATGGATGGAAAAGAGTTAATAATTCTGCTCGGTGGAGGCAGTAAAAAGAGACAGAACAAAGATATTGAGAACGCCAAAAAATATTGGCGGCAATATAAATTACAAAAAAGAGAGGTGAAATGATCATGGCGCTTACACGTGATTTTAAGCAAACAGTCCTGGCTCGCGCTGTTAAGGACATAAAATTTCGCAGAGGACTGCTTACCGAAGCAGTCAATGAATTTCTTGAAGGCGACATCGAAGTTGGCAAAAAACTGCTTCGCGATTATATTAACGCTACTATCACATTTCAACAGCTTGCTAAAGAACTAAACAAATCAAGCAAAAGTATTCATCGCATGCTTGGACCTAACGGCAATCCGAGGCTTGAAAGTATTTTTGGGATTATAAAAGTCCTTCAAATGTATGAACACATAACACTACGCACCAAAATCCAAAAAGCCGCTTAGGGCGCAATACCATGAGAACATTAAAGAATATACATCCGGGCGAAGTGCTTAAAGAGGAGTTTCTATTGCCTATGGGGATAT
>MHDW01000021.1:771-9234 GCA_001803645.1 Nitrospirae bacterium GWC2_42_7
AGACAGGCCTTTCTCAGACAAGAATAGGACAGATCATAAAAGCTGAAAGAAGCATTACAGTAGAAAGCGCAGTGAAGCTGGGCACGTTCTTCAGTCTGCCTGCTGAATTCTGGATGAACCTCCAGACGCTTTATGACATTGAAGAGGCCCAGAAGCGGTATAAGAAGGACATTAAATCCATTCATACAGTAAGTGAACTTCAACACTCAGCCGCATAAATCTCACAAAATAAGTTTTAGGACAGCAGGTGCCGGTAGTTTGATAAATTAGTTTAGTCCCCCACAATATCCACCCCGATATCCTTTACTCCTCAACGAACCCGCCCGTGCGCAAATCGGGACGAGTCAACAAAGAAATCGGGCTTTTAGTTGTCTGCTAAACTGTATGGCGGTGGACGCGCTTTTCCACCTCATTTGCATGAAGAATTGAAATAATGAGTTGCATTATTTTAGTTTTAGCGTATAATCTAAAACAACAGTAGGGGTTATTTTAATTTCATGGTAAGGATACTTAGATGAAAAAATTTCAGTCTGGTCGCTATGTGCAGCAAGGGCATTACAAGAGCTTTCAGCCAAATCCAGTCAACCGTGCCTGGGTGCTGGACAATATGGAGTTGATTCAGTTGCTTGGGCAGGCGGACCGGGAATTGGGCCGGCTGGATATGTATTCGGACTACATCCCCAATATTGACCTGTTCATAAGTATGCATGTGCTGAAGGAGGCCACTCAATCAAGCAAGATCGAAGGCACGCAGACAAACATGGAGGAGGCCCTTCTGGAAAAGGAGGACGTTGCCTTAGACAAAAGGGACGACTGGGAAGAGGTCCAAAACTATGTGGCGGCCATGAAAGAGGCGATTGCAAGGTTGCATACACTGCCCTTTTCGGCGCGCCTGGTCCGGGAGACCCACAAGACCTTGATGAAAGGCGTGCGCGGCAAACACAAGCAGCCGGGGGAATTCAGGCGCAGCCAAAACTGGATTGGCGGGGCAACTATCATTGATGCGGTTTTTGTGCCGCCAATGCATACCTCCATCAATGAGTTGATGGGCGATATTGAGCAGTTTGTGCATAACGATATGCAGTATTTCCCGGAGTTGTTAAAAATTGCCCTGGTGCATTACCAGTTTGAAACCATCCATCCGTTTCTGGACGGTAATGGCCGCGTTGGACGTTTGCTGATCACCTTGTATCTCGTAAGCAAGGGAATATTGGAGAAACCCGTGTTGTATCTATCTGATTTCTTCGAGCGCAACCGCACGCATTATTATGATAACCTGATGAGGGTGAGAGAGAAGAATGACCTGCTGCAATGGTTCAAGTTTTTTCTGGTAGGAATTATCGAAACCGCGAAAAACAGTATTTCTACTTTTGACAACATCCTCAAGCTGCAAAAACAGGTGGATAGCCAGATACAGTCGCTGGGCAGCAGAACAGCAAATGCACAGAAGGTCCTTCACTACTTGTATCAACGGCCGATGATTGATGCCGCCAAGGTGGGAGTGGTTGCAGAAATATCACCGGCATCGGCTTACAAACTGATTGCCGATCTGGAGAAGTTCGGCATACTGAAAGAAATCACCGGCGGTAAGCGGGGCAAGATGTATTTGTTTGCTGCCTATTTACAGTTGTTCAAATAACAGGGAATAATCCGCTAAAAAAGAAGTTCAATCATGTATAATTCTCTGAGATGAAAGACGGAATGACGGTAGATCCCAATGTCAGATAATATAGCTTACTCCTCTTATGCAATCCTTCGTGAGCTTAATAACAGGGAATTTATAAGAAAGCTCGGCCTGTTCCCCGAAGAATTGCGTTATTACGTTATTCTGGCAAACAGCATCATCGGCACTGAAAATGCAAAAAGGGTCAAAGAAACTCCTGACTCTGTTGTCGAGAACAGCAAAGAGTTTGTTTCAAAGCTTTTGGCGATATCGAACATGGACAATAATGATTCCTTCAGGGAGATACTGGAAACTTATCTGATAGAAACACTGAAAGACGAGCTTAGATACTGTTGTTCCAACTGTGCAAATTTCAATAAATGCCTTGATATCGAAAATTTATCAGTCGGCCTTCTTTTCAAAAGATGCGCAGAAGGGGAAGAAACTGACGAGATCAAAAAGGAAATATCACTTCAGGTTGAAAATGCATTGCACAGTACACCGCATCTTGATACAGAAATGGCCCATACATTATGCAATGACTTCAGGCATCAATATTCCTCATCCGGGGTGGGAGAGGTCTTTGGCCGGTATTCTGATATAGCGCTGGAACTTCAGAACTCTTATGGTATTGACTATAAAAAAATCCAGCAGGCCATGATCTCAATTAATATGGATTTCTTCAAAAAAAGCATGGGGAAAAAACAGTAAAATCTGGATAAAAAATCCCCAAATAAAAAAAAATCCCAATTTTTTGAGAAAATATTTTACAATTTAACGCAATACTGATTTTCAAAGAACTCTCCGGCAGAGGCCGGAGGGGATAAAAGTCAATAAATTATTGGAGAAGATACTTGGAAAAGAAAACATGTCTTGATTGTTTTAACCTTATCCGCACTAAAAACAATAAGGTTAAGTGCATATCACCGGTTGGAAAGCTAAAAAAAGAGTTGCCGACAAATACCCTTCCCAGATCATTTGAGGTCCTTGCTGAAAGCTGCCCCGGGTATTCCACTGAAGATAGCGAGGAATAGGTCTCTTTTTTGCCTTTGTGCTGGCGGCTGCGGATATGCCTGTGTTACTAACCGTATTAACAACTTGAACCCTTGACAAGTAAAACCCATTGCATAAGATGCGGTACCTGCTGCCAAAAAGGCGGTCCAACCCTTCATAACAAAGACAAAAAACTGATACTTGAAGGACATATCGGGTACCATCATCTCATAACTATAAGAAAAGGTGAGCCTGCTTTCAATCCTCTGAGCAATCAGCTTGAACCCGTCTTGCATGAGCTTGTTAAAGTCGCAGGCAAGGGAAAAACATGGGCATGCATATTTTATGATGAAAAAAAGGCGTCTTGTGACATTTACAAACACAGACCACTCGAATGCCGTTTGTTAACATGCTGGGATACTTCAAAAATTCTTACTGTCATCGCTAAAGACACTCTCGCCCGTGCAGATATTATCAATCCAACAGACCCGGTTCTTAAACTGGTTAAGACCCATGAAAAAAAATGTTCTGTCACTAAAGCCGTAACTCTCATTTCAACCCTTAAGAAAAAAAACGATGATTCAAACTCCCTTACAAAACTTAAAACTCTTTTCCAGCAGGACATAGACATCCGCACAAAAGCTGTTTCTGAATTCAAGCTTTCACTTGCAGTTGAGCTTTTCTATTTCGGCAGGCCGCTCTTCAAAATCATGAATCCACTTAGAGGGTAATTTACTAATGCGGTCACTAATAAGTAGGGATCAAATCACCCTCCCCTTCATCCCCTCCCCTCAAGGGAGTGGAACGTTTTTTGATACCCTCGCCCCTTGGGGGAGAGGATAGAGGAGAGGGGTGTCTTCTTTCTTGCTCACTCGGCAGTAATTCAAAATGACATATGCCAGTATTTAATTGCCGTCATATTAATTCGTGGTAATTCCTCCTGACACAATAAATGCCATAACTGTTCCGCTATCAGCCTGAAGAGGGGTAATCTGTTCTTTCTTCACAATAATCAGATTTCCAGCAAAGTTATATGACTGCGGTATATAAACAGCGACTTTTCCGGTCAGGCCAAGATTATCCAGGCTGTCTTTTGTCATAAATCCGATAACCTGTACAAAGCTGTCAGGCGAGATCGAAACAAGCACAGGCTTATTAAAACTTTTCTTTTCTCCTACAAACGCTCCTATCAAATCCTTGATAGAAGTATATATCATCTTGACAAGGGGCAGGCGGTTGATAGTTTTCTCAACAGCATGTACCAGTGTCTTTGTCAGAAAATGCGAGACTATAAAGCCAATTATTGTAACTGTAATTATCGTGACTATAAATCCCATGCCCGGTATCTCGAACCTGAAGATCCCGTCGATCTTCTTAAATATAAAATAAAGCACATAGATCGTCACAACGATCGGCACTAAAAACAGAAGTCCTTGTGAAAAATACTTTGTCAGTTTTTTCATGACACACCCCTCTATAATATTGTTTTTTTTAACAGAGCTTACCGATAAATATGGCGTTACCCCCTGTTTAAATGCCTGTATTTAATTCTATGCGGCTGGTCTGCAACAGCGCCTAGACGGGCTTTTCTGTCTGCCTCATACTCGGTATAGTTCCCGTCGAACCAGACAACCTTGCTGTCGCCTTCAAAGGCTAGTATATGTGTTGCGATACGGTCAAGGAACCATCTGTCATGGCTGATAACAACAGCACAGCCGGCAAAATTATCCAGGGCCTCTTCAAGTGCCCGCATGGTATTTACATCAAGATCGTTTGTCGGTTCATCAAGAAGAAGAACATTGGCCCCTTCTTTCAGCATCCGGGCCAGATGCACACGGTTTCTTTCTCCTCCTGAGAGCATCGAGACCTTTTTTTGCTGATCAGCCCCTGAAAAATTAAAGCGCGCAACATAGGCGCGTGAGTTTATCTGTTTCTTTCCAAGCTGAATATTATCTTCTCCGCCTGAGATCACTTCCCATATGCTTTTATTCGGATCAAGTGCATCCCTGCTCTGGTCAACATATGCCAGTTTCACTGTTTCTCCTGTTGTGAATTTTCCTGAATCAGGTTTTTCCTGTCCAGTTATCATTCTAAAAAGAGTGGTCTTGCCTGCACCATTAGGCCCGATAATCCCAACAATCCCGCCAGGAGGAAGAGAAAAAGTCATACCCTCCACAAGTATGTTATCTCCATATGCCTTCGACACATTATCAGCCTCAACAACAACCTCACCAAGACGAGGTCCGGGCGGAATGTAGATCTCGAGTTCTTTGGATCTTTTTTCGATATCCTGAGCAAGTAATGCCTCATAAGAATTAATTCGCGCCTTTGCTTTTGCATGTCTTCCTTTGGGAGACATCTTTATCCACTCCAGTTCACGCTGTAAGGTCTTTTGTCTCTCTGTCTCGGACTTCTCCTCCTGCTGTAGGCGATCTTTCTTCTGTTGCAGCCATGAAGAATAGTTTCCCTTCCATGGAATTCCCTGTCCTCTGTCGAGCTCAAGTATCCACCCTGCAACATTATCAAGGAAATATCGGTCATGGGTCACTGCAATGATAGTACCGGGATAGCTTTGAAGATGATGTTCCAGCCACGCTACGGTCTCTGCATCAAGGTGGTTTGTAGGCTCATCTAAAAGCAGGATATCAGGCTTTTGTAACAGGAGCCTGCAAAGCGCTACACGGCGCCTTTCCCCTCCAGAGAGTATCTTCACCGGTGTATCTCCCTGAGGACAGCGTAGGGCATCCATGGCCATTTCTAAGCGTGAATCCAGGTCCCATGCATCCATTGCATCGAGCTTCTCCTGAACCTTGCCTTGGCGCTCGATAAGCTTGTTCATCTCATCATCAGACATCGGTTCACTGAATTTTTCATTTATCAGGTTATATTCTTTAAGAGCATCTACAACTTCCTGGACCCCTTCTTCAACGATCTCTTTTGCGGTCTTGCTGTTATCCAGTTCCGGCTCCTGTTCAAGGAGGCCAACAGTGTGGCCAGGAGAGAGGACGGTCTCGCCAACAAATTCTTTGTCCTTGCCTGCAAGGATACGAAGAAGCGAGCTTTTCCCTGACCCGTTAAGGCCAAGAACCCCGATCTTTGCTCCATAGAAATATGAAAGATAGATATCTTTCAAAACCGGTTTTTTATCATAATATTTACTCACTCCTATCATGGAGTAAATTACTTTATTCGGTTCATTGCTCATCTTATTTTAAATCCTTTCTTTACGATACTGTTATGGTTTTATCAGTTTAAAAATAATACAATTATAAAGTATACCATACTCAAAATGTCTGATATTGACAATCTGCCGTCAAACATATGATTTGCGATTAAAATCTCCCAATTAGGTTAAACTAATAGATTGATGAACCTCGAAAATAAGACGAAAAAACAACTTATTGTAGAAATTAAAGCGTTACACAGACGTATAACTAAACTGGAATCAGCCGATGCCAGTCGCTTTCGTTGTAAAGAGGGTCACAGGGAAATCGACAAAAAACTCCGTCTTATGGCTGATTCACTGCCTGTGCTTATTTCTTATGTTGATTCAGAACAGCGATACCGGTTTAACAACAAAGCGTATGAAAAATGGCATGGACATCTGAGAAAAAAAATATATGGGAAACACGTTAAGGATATTCTGGGCAAGAAGGCATATGAGGATATTGCAAAACATATAAAGTCTGTCCTGTCAGGTCATGAAGTTATTTACGAAAAATTGTTTCAGTACAAGAACGTTGGAGACCGTTTTGTCCGGGTTATGTATGTGCCGGATTTTGGAGAACATGAAAATGTTCAGGGGTTTTTTGCGCTTGTCTATGATATTACTGAAATTGTAAAGGCAAAGCAAATTTTACGGCTCTATGCCAAACGCCTTGGCGAGATAGAAGAAACGCTGAGGAAAAGGCTGGCACAGGAACTTCACGATAAGATAGGCAGGGATCTTGCTGTGCTTAGCATAAATCTTAATATTGTCAGTGAAAAACTGCCTGATAAAGTGAGAAAAAAAGTAGGAGAGCATATAAAAGAATCTGTGAGGCTTGTAGAAGAAACAGCAGAGTATATCAGGGATATTATGGCAGAACTGCGTCCACCCTTGCTTGACGAGTATGGCTTAGTCTCTGCGACAAACTGGTATGCTGAAAAGTTTTTCAAACAGACCGGCATATCTGTCAAAGTACAAGCGCCGAAAATGATATCCCGCATGTCCATAGACGTTGAAACAGCTTTTTTCCGTATTGCTCAGGAGGCGTTGACTAATGCGGCCAAGCATGCGCAAGCTGACAGCTTAATCATAAATATAGAGATGACAAACCGTATATTCAGAATGACAATCACTGATAATGGAAAAGGTTTTTCTCTACAAGATACCACAGAATCTAAAAAACAATCCGGATGGGGTCTGATTAACATGCAAGAAAGGGCAGAGGCTATAGGTGGACAATTTAAGATCAACTCTTCCCCCGGAAAGGGGACGCAGATTATTGTAGAGACAAAGGTGTAATTTAATGGCTATTCGTATCTTTATTGTTGACGACCACTCCATCGTACGCGAAGGTCTTTGTTCCCTGCTGGATATTCATGATAATGTAATCGTTGTAGGCGATGCCTCTGACGGAAGGCAGGCAGTGAGCCTTATTCAACAGATTATGCCTGATATGGTTATTATGGATATAGCCCTGCCTGGGCTTAACGGTATTGAAGCAACAAGGCAGATCTGCCGGAAATGTCCCTCCACTAAAGTCATTATGCTTTCTATGTTCTGCACTTCTGAACATATATTCCGAGCTTTTCAGGCAGGGGCCTCTGGGTATCTGTTGAAAGAATCAGCTGGTTCTGAGCTTTTAAAAGCTATATTAATTGTTCATTCCGGCAAACATTATTTGAGCGAGAAAATTGCAGGCTCTGTGTTAGACGATTACAAGAAATTGTCTGCTCCGGGAAGACAGAAGAAGAGTCCTCTTGAGAGGCTCAGTAATCGTGAGATAGAGATTCTGCAACTGGTCGTGGAGGGAAAATCCAGCGCTGAAATAGGTGAGGTGCTCTCTCTTTCAAGGAAAAGCGTAGAGACATACCGGAGCCGTCTTATGCACAAACTGGAAGTCAAAGGTCTGCCGGCATTGATAAGATTTGCCATTCTTAACGGTCTCTCGCCGATAGAATAACCATACCTAAAGTCAAACTCTCCTGACAGACAGTAAGGTCAGAGCTTTGATAAACTTAATTAACGATAAACCTAAATAATGCTTACCTTAAATAATTTTATTAATATTTTCAGCTTTTTGGAGTCTATATGAACACTAAAAAAATCAAAAAAGATGATATCAATTCTTATCTGCGCTGTCTTGAACAGGACATTGAAGCCTTTATAAAGAACTCGATCGAATTGTCCTCTGAGGTAACAGGATGGAGTAAGCTTCATGATCAATTTAGTCCTCTAAGGTGCTGGAAGATCAAAGGCTGTAAAAAAGTAAACTGCCTTGCATATAACAATGCCGATTATCGCTGCTGGCTTCGTGCCGGCACTATGTGCGGGAGTGAAGTGCAGGGAGATTTTGCCAAGAAATATAAGACTTGCTTTAAATGTGAGGTCTTCAGCTTAATGGCAGATGAACCCGCCCGGGCGCTTTATGAGAGGATCGATATACTGATCTATCACCTACAGAATTTGGCGGTAAAATCCCGCGAACTTGCTATAAAGGATCCGCTGACTGACCTTTATAACAGGCATTTCTTCAATGAAATAATCGAAAGAGAATTAGCGAGCACAAAAAGAAGATTTGAGAACCTGTCATTTATAATGA
>MHDW01000022.1:0-3109 GCA_001803645.1 Nitrospirae bacterium GWC2_42_7
TTCAAAGCAAAGTGCAAAAAGATCCTGGTGGACAGAACAGGCATAGATGATGCCGGGCTGCCTCTGTTCGGTATAGTAAGCAGGCTTTCTTCTCAAAAAGGCCTTGATCTGATCTTCAGATCCCTTGACGAACTGCTCGGCATGAAAGCAAATATCATTGTTCTCGGAAAAGGTGAAGAGTATTATGAGTCTCTATTCAGGACAGCTGCCGGAAAATTCAGGGGAAGGCTTTTTGTAAAAACAGGTTTTGATGAAGCCTTGTCCCATCTTGTTTATTCAGGGTGTGATTTTTTCCTTATGCCTTCAAAATATGAGCCCTGCGGACTCGGGCAGTTGATCTCAATGAAATATGGAACAATACCGGTTGCGAGAAAAACAGGTGGGCTTGCCGATACAATACAGGACTATAACCACAGACTGTCGACCGGCACCGGCTTTCTTTTTTCTGATTTTACGCCTGAAGCTTTGCAGGATTCTGTAAAACGTGCGATAAATGTATTCAATGACAGGAAAAGAATGAAAAAACTTATCCATGACGCTATGGCTTCAGACTTCTCATGGAGGAAATCTGCAGTCAGGTATCTGGAGCTATATAAAAAAGCCATGGGAGAGGTGAAAAGATGAGCCTAAGGCTGAAGCTTCTGTTCATGCTTTCTACTTTTCTGTTGCTGATAGTAATATTTGCTGCAGGCACTCTTATGATATTCGACAAAATGAGCGGACATATGAGCACTCTTTCATCTGAGAGCGAGGAGCACAGGCTTATTTTAGAATTAGGGAGAAATGTTACGAATTTGCTGCAAGTGACGAATAACTGGGGGTATACCGGTGAAGTCAGATTCAGAAAACAGTACCAGGCAAGAGTCTCCAAGGTTTTTGAAAGTTTTGGAGAAATCAGTAATCTTGTGAAGGACAGGAAAGAACTTGAAGAGATTGGGGAAGATTTCCAGCAGATGCTCTCATATTCAAAAGATGTGATAGCAAAAGAATTACCGGAAGGAGACCCGTATATTGCAGATTATCTCAAGGAAATGAATTTAAGAGGTAAAAGAATTTCAGACAGCATTGACAGGCTCCATAATGCTTCTGTGGTCAAGGTGATGAATGCTGCCAGAGAAAGCAATAACATGAAAAGAAATATGATCTTCTACCTTATTATTCTTATAAGCTTCAGCTCCTCAATGGCAGTTTTTTTGATCATAAGCATAAGAAGAGCAATCACAGTCCCATTCAATGAACTGCTGAAGGCTACTGAAAAGATAAGCAGCGGTGATCTGTCCTACAGGATCAGGATGGATCGAGGTGATGAATTCGGAATGGTTTCTGACCGGTTTGACAAGATGGTAGGTGAACTCGAACTGACCAACATGAAAATACAACAAAAACTTGGAGAGACCGAATTGTTCCTTGATATTGCAAAGATCGCAGGAACAACGCTTGACCTGAAGGATGCCCTTGATCTAATTATCGAAACTGTCGAAAGCAGGTTGAAATATGATCTCTGCACTATTTTCATACTGAAACCGGAGAACAAGGCCTTCTGTTATCATGCTGATGGAAACGAAAAGAACGAGCAGGAATTCTCATGTCTGCCTGTTGCAGAAGGAATAGCAAAGGAGATCGTGAGCACTTTATCACCGGTTACCATAGAAGATACTGAAACATACAAAGGAGTTGACGAAAAACTCAGAAAAAAGTTCAGGTCTATACTTGCTGTTCCTGTGATGCGCGAAAACACATGTTCAGGGATCCTTATAGTCGGGAATCATTCACCATACAGGTTTACTGAGGATGAAGCAAACACACTTAAAATACTCGCACATACTATAAGCTCTGTTGTTAGAAATGCCGAACTATTTCAGTCAACCAGGAAGCAATTGCAGAAACTTACTGTTCTATATGAACTCAGCAAGGCAGTAACCTCTGTTCTTAATCTTGATGAGTTATTAAGAAAGATCTCAGAGGAGATTACCAGGATGCTTTCTGCAAAAGGGTGTATTATCAGGCTTCTTGAGAATAATCGTCTTAAGATCAAATCACATTACGGGCAATTGGATGAATTTGCAAAGGAGATAGAATTAGAAATTGGCAGCGGTATTGCAGGATGGGTAGCAGAGAAGGGATCTGCTTTGCTTGTTGAAGACATGTCAAAAATACCTGTTGAGATGAAGGCGCCTACGATCGAGGCTAAATCAGTCATATGTGTTCCTTTAAAAGTAGGCGACGATATAATTGGTACGATCGGCCTGTACGATAAATATGATCCCAATGGAAATCTGATACCGTTCACAATTGATGATCTGAATACAGTCGAGGGGTTTGCTTCTATATCCGAAATCGCAATAGAAAAATCAAAGATGTACGAAAATGAATTGATCAGAGAGAGAAAGGTGAGCGAAGCCAAAAAGAGGCTGGATATTCTTTTTAATAGTGTGCAGGGCGGCCTCATAACTCTCGATAAGAACTTCAAAATAACATCGGTAAATAAATTTGTTGAAGAATGGATAAATAAGTCCGCAGAAGAATTGATAGGGCAAGACAGCATTGAGCTGTTTCACGATAAGATAGGGATATGCCCTCATTGCGCTGCCAAAGCGACATTTGATACAGGTGGAATTAATTCGATAATGCAGTCCAAAGGCGTAAATTATGCAGAACTTACGGCATATCCTATAAAGAATGAAACAGGAGAAGTTGTTGAATGTGTTGTCTTTATTATGGATATAACCGAGAGGGTCTTATATCAGGAAGAAACACTCAGCCTTTACAGAGAGGTTATACAGGCAAAGGAATATATCGAGAGCATTATAGGTAATTCAGCTGACGCTATTGTAGCTACGAATCTTGACGGGATCATTACCTCATGGAACCCGGGGGCAGAGAAGATCTTCGGATTTAAAGAAACAGAAGCCATGGGAAAATTTCTGCCCTTTGTTCCGGATTTTATTCTTGATAAGGAAAAGGAAAACATACAACTGATCAGGAATGGGGAAGTGCTTAAGGATATCGAAACACTTAGGAAGAAGCAAGATGGTTCAATTATAGAGGTCAGCCTGGCACTCTCCCCAATAAAGGATGCAGCAGGAGAGATTATCGGTATCAGCGGCAT
>MHDW01000022.1:3120-3628 GCA_001803645.1 Nitrospirae bacterium GWC2_42_7
TTTCAGAGAAGAAGCGTGTTGAAAAAGAATTGATAAGACGAAACCAGGAACTTTCAAGGTTGTTCTTTATAAGTTCTGCAATGAGAGGGACTCTTGAGCTTAACAAGCTGTTGAGAATGGTGCTTACAGCAGTGACAATGAGTGACGGAATGGGTTTTAACAGAGCTATCCTGTTTCTTGTGGATGAGGAAAAAAATACATTAAAAGGCATGATGGGAGTGGGTCCTGCGAACCCTGAGGAGGCATGGAAGATATGGGATGATCTTTCTATGGGGCAGAAAACACTTGATGCAGTTATGCAGGATATTATGGAAAGTCCTTTAAAAAAGGATTCTTTTCTCGACAGGCTTACTACGGGCATAGAGTTATCTCTTGATGAAGAAACTGTTCTGACAAAAGCGGTTAAAGAGAAAAAGCCCTTTAATGTATTGGATGTGAAAGAAGAACCGCTGTCTGATACTATCCTTATACAGCAGCTCGGGACACAGGCATATGCTGTTGTGCCATT
>MHDW01000022.1:3676-8348 GCA_001803645.1 Nitrospirae bacterium GWC2_42_7
TACCAGAAAACCTGTTACTGAGGAGGATATGAAGTTCCTGTCGAGTTTTTCGAACCATACAGCTTCGGCTATCGAGAGCGCAAGACTGTTTGAACAGATGACAATGGCCGAGCAGCAGCTCGAAAATATATTCGAGTCAATTTCTGATATGGTTTATTTTAATTCAAAAGACTATGAGATAAAAAACATAAACAAAGCTGTAAGTAAAAAACTCGGGCTGCCCCCTTCTGAGATCATCGGCAGAAAATGCTATGAGGTGTTTCACGGCATGAATGAGCCTAACAAAAAATGTCCTCATCACAAGACCGTGATGACCGGAAAGGCATATATAGAGGAATTGGAAGACCCCCATCTGGGAGGCACATTTCTGACATCCAGCTCACCTATCTTTGATTCAGCAGGCGAATACATAGGTTCTGTTCATGTTGTCAGGGACATCACAGAACTAAAAAAACTGCGAGAAAAACTGAATATGGCCGAAAAAATGGCAGCACTGGGTGAAGTAGCTGCAAAGGTTGCGCACGAGATAAGGAATCCGCTTGTTTCTGTCGGAGGTTTTGCAAAGAGACTCGAAAAGAAACTTGATGGAAATCTTAAAGAGTATGCAGAGATCATCGTGAAGGAAGTCGAACGGCTCGAGGACATTTTGAAGGAGATACTCGGTTTTGTAAAAGAAGTAAGGCTTGCCAAGGAGATGGTCAGCCTGAATGATCTTGTGGAGAACGTTATAACTTTGATGAAATCTAATATTGAGGAAAGAGGTATTGCGCTTGAAAAAGATTTTAAGGCTTTTGGAAATATATTTATAGATCCAAACAGAGTGAAAGAGGCTGTAATGAATATACTATCAAATGCTGTGCAGGCTATAGTTGGCAGCGGGTCAATATATGTAAGGACATATGAAACAGAAAGTTTCGCTGTGCTGGAGATACAGGATTCAGGCAAGGGAATCTCTGAACTGGAACTGCCATTTATTTTTGATCCGTTCTTTACAACAAAGAATTCCGGCACAGGACTCGGACTTGCGATTACCCTCAGGATAATACAGGAGCATAATGGTACGATAAAGGTTACCAGTGAAGTTGACAAGGGGAGTACATTTAAGGTTTATATACCAAAGGAGGAGAAAAATGAAGATCTTAATAGTTGATGACGATCAGAACATACTCAGGCTTTACAAGGAAGAACTTCTGGAAGAGGGGTATGAAGTTGTAACTGCAATAAACGGTAGCGAGGCAATGGAAAAGTTCGAAAGAGAGGTGCCTGATCTTGTGACCCTTGATATACAGCTCCCTGATATTGACGGGATAAAACTTTTAAGACAGATGAAGGAAAAAAGGCCCAGAATGCCTGTTATAATGTCTACTGCTTTTGATTACCGTGATGATTTTTCAGTATGGGCCTCAGAGGCTTACATAGTAAAGTCAGCGGATATGACCGAACTTAAAGCTACTATCAAAAAACTGTTCGAAAGGGAATAATGGGCCAGATACTTAAATCATTAATGCCTGCTTATGGCGGATATACGATAGCAAGAGATGATAAGGTCATTTTTCTCAAGGGAGCCATTCCGGGTGAGATTGTTGATGTGGAAATTGAGGAAAAAAAACGGAATTATTCTGTTGCAAGGGTAACGAATGTAATAGAACCGTCCGAATTCCGAACAGTACCACAATGTAAAGTGTTTGGAATATGCGGAGGATGCCAGCTTCAGTATATATCCTATGATAAACAGTTGATCATGAAAGACGAAGTACTTATTGATTCACTTAACAGACTTGGTTCAATAGAAATAACACCTGGAACTGCTTTGTCAGATTCTCAATGGAACTACAGGCACAAAGCACAGTTTAAGGTATCAAAGCAGGGGGAACCCGGTTTTTTCAAGCAGACTACGAGGGAAGTAGTCACACTAGAGAACTGCCCGCTGATGAAACAGGAGATAAATGATATATTTCAGAAAATAAAGGAGAATGACCTGGCCCATAATTTAAGCGGAATACATATAGCTCTTGGAGACACTCCTGTAGCTCTCTTAACGGGCAAGGATTATGATGAATCAATGTTCGACAGATTTATAGAGATAGGACTCTCAGGTATAGCATATAACGATTCCATCGCATATGGAGGAGCTTATACAGGGTTTGACTTGAATGGTCTGAGGTATACTGTTTCTCCATGGACTTTTTTCCAGTCACACTGGAGCCTAAACCGGAAGTTAGTTGATTTTATGATCGAAAAACTCATCCCGCTTGAAGGGAAAAGAGTTCTCGATCTTTATGCCGGCGCAGGTAATTTTTCTATCCCTGTAGCAATACATGCAACAGAGGTTGTAGCTGTTGAGGAGAATGCATATGCTGTTGAGGACGGGATCAGAAATCTTAATCTGAATGATATCAGGAATTGCAGGTTTGTAAAATCCTCAGCTGAAAAATACAAAATAAATACCAAATACGATGTGATCATTCTTGATCCTCCGAGGCCGGGGCTTACATCAGAAGTGATCAAAAAAATATTGGAAAATACGGCGGAACAGGTTGTTTACATATCGTGTAATCCTTCTACGTTAGCAAGAGATCTCAAAAAGCTGAAAGAAAAATATGATGTCACTTCAGTAAATCAGGTTGATTTTTTCCCTCATACTTTTCATATAGAAGCAGCTGCAGTACTTCAAGCCAGATAGACAATACAGGAGCATTGTAAAACATAAGGTGATGTTTTGTGCTAAAATATTTAATGAAAAGTTTAGTGTTGATCTTGTCAATTATGGCTGTTCTATCAGGATGTGACCAGAAACCAAAAAACCCGGTTGCTGAATACGGCGATACAATGATTGATGCGTACCAAAGGGGGAAGCAGGCCGGGGTCGATGGGAATCTTTATGCTATCAGACAGGCGGTAAAGGCTTATCATGCTGCAAATGATAAGTATCCCCAAAATCTTAATGAGATAGAACCTCTCCTCGGAGGTAAGGAAGTGGATCTCTCAAGGTATGATTATGACCCTCAGACAGGCCATGTAAATCTAAAAAATGGTGCCCCTTAGAAGTCCAATTAATTGACAAAGAAGGCATGCATATTGTATAAAATCTATCTTCGGGCGGATAGCTCAGCTGGGAGAGCGCAGCCCTTACAAGGCTGATGTCACAGGTTCGATCCCTGTTCCGCCTACCATAAACTACAGTGAATAGTTAATGGTAAATGGTTGTTAGTGGTTTATAGTTTTTGTTTTATTTTGTTTTAAACTAATCACTATTCACTTTTTTAGCGGGGGCGGTAGTTCAGTTGGTTAGAACGCCTGCCTGTCACGCAGGAGGTCGCGGGTTCGAGTCCCGTCCGCCCCGCCATTTTTTTCAATTCAAGAAACAATAGTCACAGATATCCATAAAAAATCTTGTTCAGATAATCTAATCCTCCACGAACCCCGGTTTGTTGCGTAAAAATATAATTATTAATATAATTAAAATCACTTATTTAGACTTTTAAATTAGAGGTGAATCATGAGAAAACGAAGGGTCATTATTTATGATGATGAGGAGTTGATCCTAAATATGCTTGGAGTTTTTTTTCGTGACAGAAACTACGAAGTTCTCTCTTATAGGGAACCTGTTATCTGCCCTGTCTATGAAAACAATCAGAAGGAGTGTTCTAATGATTATCCTTGTGCTGATTTGATTATAACTGATTATAAAATGCCAAGAATGGATGGATTAACATTGCTGAAATATCAGGAGCAGAATGGCTGTAAGCTCGACATACGCAACAAAGCTTTGATGACCGGTTTTATAAATGACGACGAATTAAGTGAAAAGATCGAAAACCTTGGTTGTGCATTTTTTTATAAACCGTTCAGTCTGTCGAGCCTTTCGGACTGGATCGATGGATGTGAAAAGCAGATGGATCTATCAAAACGTGTTGGTATTATCAGGAAGGAACCGCGTATTACTTCCAATATTAAGATTGCATTTTCGATAAATACGGAAGACAATGTTTGTGAAGGACTTGTTACAAACTATAGCGATTCGGGATTATGCATGACAACAAATTATCAACTTGTAAAGGGTCAGACAATAAAAATAAACACCTTGCTTCCCAATTCATTGCTGAAAGCCTCTGTGCGCTGGGCAACAATGTCTGAGGAAAATTATTGTGTTACCGGCCTCAGCGTTGCCTGATAGAATGAAGTGATTGTTGCCCATCTGACCCAATAATTTAGTGGTTGATTTTTTGTCCATAAGAATGTCATCATTACTATTGAAGTGTCAGAAGTTTTTGATGTAAGGCCGCAAAGACTTTTAGCTTTGGGGCCTTTTTTATTGTTAGTACCCTGAGACTTTAGTTTAAACATAGGAGGTAACCGAGATGGCAAACGGAACAGTGAAGTGGTTTAATGAGTCAAAGGGTTTTGGCTTTATCACATCCGAAGACAGTGGAGATGTATTTGTCCACTATTCTTCCATCCAGAGCAATGGCTTTAAGTCCCTTGCCGAGGGCGATGCAGTCAGCTTTGATATCGAAAAGGGCCCGAAAGGTCCAAAGGCGATCAATGTAACAAAAGCATAATTGATTGTTATAAAGCCCCCCTTATTCAAAGGGGGGCTCTTGACTTTGGCCTATTGTGACGAGTAGCAAGCAGCAAGAAGTGCAGGGTTGTCGAATTTATACCGGTTTAT
>MHDW01000023.1:0-386 GCA_001803645.1 Nitrospirae bacterium GWC2_42_7
ATCCGTTCAGTTACAGGGAGAAACCCACCCCTGCACCCCTCCCAAGAGGGGAATTAAAATAAAGACATCCACCATGTGCTCTCTTCGGAAAAGATTAATATTTCACAAGTCCCCTCCCTGGAGGGGTGCAGGGGTGGGTTAAACCTCTATTTTATCTCGAGCATCCTGTCGAGAGCCCTCTTGGCCGGAACTCTTATTTCTTCAGGAACTTTTATAAGGTAGGAATTTTCTTTAAATGCCCTGAGAATGCTGTTTAAGGTGGTCTTCTTCATATTAGGGCATATCATGTCTTTTCTGAGGGGATAAAATATTTTCTCAGGATTTTCTTTCCTGAGCCTGTGCATTAGTCCGATCTCCGTACCTACTATGAATTCTGTGGCGCTTGA
>MHDW01000023.1:392-5243 GCA_001803645.1 Nitrospirae bacterium GWC2_42_7
TGCAAACCTCAACATCCCTGATGTGCTTGTTACATGGTCAGCTATCTCAAGGACATCCAGCCTGCATTCAGGATGCGCCATCACAAGAGCGCCCGGGTGTTCAGCCCTTGCCTTTCTTACATCCTCAGGAGTGACCCTCTCATGCACGTGGCAGAACCCATCCCATGCGATCACCTTTTTTTTTGTGTTCTTTGCAGCCCACATCGACAGGTTCTTGTCAGGTATACATATAACCTGATCACCAGGAAGAGACTCGATGACCTTAACAACATTTGCAGATGTGCAGCATATGTCGCTTTCAGCCTTTACTTCTGCCGTAGTGTTCACATAGGCAACAACAGGGACACCGGGATATTGTTTTTTTATGTCTCTTAAGGAGAATTCAGGTGGATATACATAGGCCGGTGGATTGTCAAACCCCGGGAAACTTTTTCTTACAGGACGTGGGCTGTCCACCTTGATCATATCTGCCATAGGGCAGAAAGCATCCATCTCGGGGAGCAGGACAATTTTATCAGGAGAAAGTATCGAGGCGCTTTCAGCCATAAAATTAACTCCGCAGAAGACGATCATATCACATTCTTTTGTCGCAGCTATCCTTGAAAGCTCAAGTGAATCGCCTACAAAATCAGCGATATCCTGCACCTCGTCTCTCTGGTAATTATGAGAAAGTATGATCGCGTGATTCTGTTCCTTAAGCCTCAGAATCTGTTCCTGAAGGGAGCTGAAGTTAGAAGACATTTAGAACCTTAGTTTTCTTGCCTTTTCAATGGATGAATTAGTGAACAGGACCGTACCGTCTTCTAGTACGACCTTATATATAGGAGTATGTTTTTCTTTTTCTGCAGGAGCAGAAACATCATAATCCCGTTTTCCCCTGTAGAGCGAGAAGACCTTATTTACATATTGTTTTGTCTCTTTTATAGGGGGAACGCTGTTGTATCTCTCAACAGTCCCGGGCCCTGCGTTATATGCTGCAAGAGCAAGGGTCAGATTACCGTCAAATTTCTCGAGCATGGCCTTAAGATACTTTGTGCCGCCGTCTATATTATCCTCAGGGTTGAATGGATTGCTTACATTCATATCACTGGCTGTCCCAGGCATCAGCTGCATAAGGCCCATTGCGCCCTTCTTTGATAAAGCCCTTTTGTTCCCGTTTGATTCTGTCTTGATCACCGCGTGTATTAATTCCGGCTCGATCTGGTATTTGTTTGCTGCCATCTGGACATAATGGCTGTAATCTCTGTCCATCCTGATCGCACTGGTTTCGATAAATTTCTTTTCCTTTATCACACGTTCGGCCTTTTTACCAAAGGGGGCATCCGTGTAACAGACGACCCCGTTTTCATCAGTGTATTTGAATATGTCCGAGTATGATAAAGAAGGGATGCTTAATATTACCAAGGCCATTATCAGCACTATGCTTCTCATGTAAAAAGCTTAACATTTAAGGGGCTTAGTGTCAATAATCAGGGTGATTTGGTATAGCGAATAGCGGCAAAAAAGTGTTTCATGTTATATTGTCAGCACAGTTTGCAGGCCCAAAAATATTTGGAGGTCAATATGCGGTTTTCTAAAATGTTCATACCAACCCTGAGAGAAGCGCCTTCAGACGCTGAAGCCATAAGTCATATATTAATGACAAGGGCAGGCTATGTAAGACAGCTTGCATCAGGGCTGTATATATTCCTTCCTCTCGGCTGGAGAGTACTTAACAAGATAAATGCGATTCTCAAAGAAGAAATGGAGAAGATCGGCGCACAGGAGATCTCAATGCCGATCTTACACCCTGCTGAGATATGGCAGCAGACAGGCAGGTGGGACGTTATCGGGGATGAGATGTTCAGGCTGAAAGACAGGACAGGCCGGGATATGTGCCTCGGCATGACCCATGAAGAGATAATGACATGGCTTGCTTCAAAGGAGATACGCTCCTACAGGGACCTTCCCCAGACCTGGTACCAGATACAGACAAAGCTCAGGGACGAGGCAAGACCTAAGAGCGGAATTTTGCGCACCCGCGAATTCAGCATGAAAGACAGCTATAGTTTTGATGCATCTGATGAAGGGCTCGAGAAGAACTATCAGCTCCATGCAGATGCGTATCATAAGATCTTCAGCAGGTGCGGCCTTAAATTCATGCAGGTAGAGTCAGACCCCGGCATGATGGGAGGCGCAACATCTCATGAATTCATGGCGCCAAGCCCTGCAGGCGAAGATGAGGTGGCAATATGTCCCGGCTGCGGGTATTCTGCAAATGTTGAACTCGCCCTTTCTGTTCCAGTTAAGACAGAGCCAAAAGACTGGAACAAGGAAGAAGTCCATACACCTGAGAAAAGGACTGTAAAAGAAGTCTCTAACTTTTTGAAATTATCTCCGGCCTATTTCATTAAAAGCATTCTTGTGATAGCTGACAAGACACCTGTTCTTGCCATGGTCAGAGGTGATCAGGACCTGCATGAAAAGAAACTTGCAAATGTTATCGGTATTCACAGGCCTGCATTGAAAACAGAGGTTAAAGAGATTCTTGGTGTTGAGGCCGGATTTATAGGGCCTGCTGGACAAACTATCAGGATAGTCGCTGACAACTGCCTGAAGGAAGGTATGTACATCAGCGGTGCCAACAAACCTCATTACCATACTAAAGGCATAAAGGCCGGGCAGGATTTTAATGCAGAATGGCACGATATTCATTCAGCAAAGTCAGGGGATCTCTGCACTAAATGTGGGAACCCGCTTGGTATCGAGCGTGTCATAGAGATCGGCAATATCTTCAAGCTCGGCACAAAATATTCAGCTCCTTTAAAAGCTGTTTTTCTGGATGAAGAAGGAAATGAAAAACCGATCATTATGGGAAGCTATGGCATTGGGCCTGCCCGCATTGCAGCTGCTGCCATAGAGCAGAGCAATGACAAGGACGGCATTATCTGGCCCAAGAGCATAGCGCCTTTTGATGCAGAGCTTTTGCCATTGAACATGAATGACCCGAAAACTGTTAAGATTGCAGAAAAACTTTACAGTGAATTATCCGCCAGAGGTATTGATGTGCTAATGGATGACCGCGCAGAAAGGGCAGGAGTAAAATTCAAGGATGCTGACCTTATCGGTATCCCTGTCCAGATCATCCTCGGAGAGAAAAACTTAAAAGAAGGTCTTGTTGAGATAAAAAACAGGAAGACAAAAGAAGCTGTCAAGGTAAAGATTGAGGAAGTAGTCGGGAAAGTTAAAGGGTAATTTTACAGTCAACAGTATTCATTAATTAAAAGGCAGGATACAGTATCACGCTCATTCCTGCCTTTACGGCACTGGTTTTATATTCCAGATCTTTTCTGCATATTCCCTTATAGCTCTGTCGCTCGAGAATTTGCCTGATCTCGCTACATTGAGTATCGCCATTTTATTCCAGTACTCTTTATCTTTGTATGCCATGTTCACTTTTTCCTGGCATTTGATATATGAATCATAATCAGCGAGAACAAAAAAATGGTCGTTTTTCATGAGTATGCTGACGATAGGCTGGAACAGGCTCGAATCCCCTTCAGAAAAATATCCTGCTGAAATCTGGTCAACAGCCTGTTTCAGTTCTTTGTTCTTCTTGTAATATTTCAACGGATCATATGAAGACCTCATCTTTATTATCTCTTCTGTCTTAAGGCCAAAAAGAAAAAAGTTCTCCTCTCCCACCTCTTCACGTATCTCCACATTTGCGCCATCAAGAGTTCCTATGGTCAATGCACCGTTAAGCATAAACTTCATGTTTCCTGTGCCGGATGCCTCATATCCTGCTGTGGAGATCTGTTCTGACAATTCAGCAGCAGGCATTATCTTCTGGGCTATGGTAACACCATAGTTAGGCACAAATACGACCTGCAGCTTTTCCCTTACCACAGGGTCAGCATTGACAACAACAGCTATATTATGGATAAGCTTGATTATAAGCTTACAGATAAAATATCCCGGCGCTGCTTTCCCTGCAAAAAGAACTGTTCTCGGGACAAAGAATTCATCTGTCCTTCCTTCAATAATCCTGTTGTAAAGCGTAATAATATGCAGAATATTCAGGAGCTGTCTTTTGTATTCGTGCAGACGCTTTACCTGACAGTCAAGGAGAAAATCAGGGGGAAGAAACAGACCGTTGGTTTTATACAGATAACCGGATAGAGAATTCTTGTTCTGTTTTTTAATTTCGCTAAAGCGTTGCCGAAATGCACTGTCTTCAGCCATGGGTTCAAGCTTCTTCAGCTCTTCAGCATCTTTCTTCCATCCGTCGCCTATGGCCTCATTAATAAGCATAGAAAGTCCTGGATTGGCCTGCATCAGCCATCGTCTTGGTGTAATGCCGTTAGTTATATTTCTGAACTTCTCAGGGCTTATGACATAAAAGTCATTGAATAAATTCTTCTTCAGAATATCACTGTGAAGTTCTGATACCCCATTGACTGTATGGCTGCCGACTATGGCCAGTCTTGCCATCTGCACCTGTCTTTCACCCTGTCCGGTTATAATAAAAATTTTATCATTTTTCCAATGCCTGTCAGGAAAACGTTCCTTGACCTGTATCAGGAATCTTCTATCGATCTCCTGAATGATCTGAAGATGTCTTGGAAGGAGATAGGCAAAAAGTCTCTCCGGCCAGGTCTCAAGGGCCTCAGGAAGTACTGTGTGGTTTGTATAACCACAGGATCTTACAGTGATTTCCCATGCATCATCCCATCCAACCTTTTCTTCGTCAACAAGTATCCTCATAAGTTCTGCTATTGCGATAGAAGGATGCGTGTCATTTAGCTGTACCGCAACCTTATCAGGAAACTTCCTGAAAGTTTTTTGGTATTTTTTATATCTTCTTATAAT
>MHDW01000023.1:5257-9004 GCA_001803645.1 Nitrospirae bacterium GWC2_42_7
AAGCGACTGGTCATCAGGATAAAGGACCTTTGAGATGCTTTCGCTGCTGTTCTTGTCCTCAACAGCCTTTATATAATCACCGCTGTTAAAATAATCAAGCTTAAATTCTCTGGATGATTTTGCAGCCCATAGGCGAAGAGTATTGACTGTTTCGTTCTGGAAGCCCGGCACAGGATAATCATAGGCCATTGCCATCACCTTATCGCCGTTTTTCCATTCCATGCGGAATTTCCCGTTCTTTCCGTTAATGGTATTTACCCTTCCATAAAATTTTACAGGGTACAGTAGTTCAGGCCTCGGAAATTCCCATGGATTGCCGTATCTGAGCCAGTTGTCCGGAGATTCAAACTGGTATCCATCCCTGATCTTTTGCGAGAAGATACCATATTCATAGCGTATGCCATATCCGTAGCCGGGATATTGAAGGGCTGACATAGAATCAAGAAAACACGCAGCAAGTCTTCCCAATCCGCCGTTGCCGAGCGCTGCGTCCCACTCATGCTCTGAAATCTCTTCGAATGTAAGGCCTAATATTTCGACTGCTTTTTTGTATTCATCGAGCATGTCCAGGTTCAGGATATAATTTCTCAGTATCCTGCCGAGAAGAAATTCGAGTGAAAGATAATAAACCCTTTTAGAGTCTTTCTGATAATATTTCTGCTGTGTTTTTATCCAGTTCTCGGTAATGCGTTCTCTGACAGACAGCACAGCAGCATTGAACTTGTCCCTCGTAGTAGCTGAATATTTGTCCTTGGCATAATCATAAATAAGATGGTCTAAAAGTCTTTGCTGTAATTTTTCAGAGTTTCTTGCCAATTAAATATATTCCTTTATTGTTCTTCTTCTTCTATTGCCTCAGGTTCAGGATGTTTAGCATGCACCTTCTCAGGATTCCTGGCATGCACCCTTTCCTGGTTTTTAGCATGCACCTTTTCCGGATTTTTGACATAAACTTTCCCGGGATTTTTCGCATGCACCCTGACTACAGGCTTGCTTTCTGTTGTTACCTCTGATTTTTCGAATTCTGTCTGGAACTTTCCCATCGGGATATTTTTATCGGCAATGATGGTTATCTTTATGCTGAAGTCTTTTTCTATTTCCTGTATCCAGTCTCTGCTGGTATTTATAAGATAGTTCGCGCTCTCAACAGGAAGACGCAGTGTTGCTGCTGTTATTCCTCCTCTTGCAGTTTTTGTATGAAGGTCCCTTAACGCTGCAATAGCCACCATCTCATCTGTTTTCACAATTCCGGCGCCTTCACAGTATTCGCAGTTCTTATTCATGGATTCAAAATATGCGGTCCTGAGCCTCTCACGCGTCATCTCCAGAATTCCGAATTTCGATATGCTTGCTGTTTCAGTATGTGCCTTGTCTGCGTATAAGGCCTTATTGAGTCTGTCTTCTACTTCTCTCCTGCTCTTTGAAGATGCCATATCAATAAAGTCTATGACGATCAACCCCCCTATATCCCTTAGTCTCATCTGTCTTGCTATTTCATCAGCTGCTTCAAGGTTAGTCTTAAAGGCAGTTGATTCAACATTAGCTTCCTTTCTGCTCCTGCCGGAATTGACGTCGATAGCCGTAAGCGCCTCTGTCTTATCAATAACAAGATATCCTCTTGACGGCAGATGCACATATCTCTCATGTATCTTTGTGATCTGGTCTTCTATATTGTGCCTTGTGAATATAGGCTTCTTATCCCTGATCAGTTTAATATTTATTCTCACCCAGGGAAGGGTTTTTTTTAGAAACTCTCTCATATTCCCATATGCGTCCTTGTCATCAATAAGGACCTCTGAAACATCATCGGTCAGATAATCCCTTACTGTCCTGACAGCTATGTCCTGCTCTTTGTAAATCAGCTCAGGTGCTGTTACTTTCTTTGATTCGGTCTGTATCTTGCCCCAGAGTTTTGTGAGATATTTAAGATCATTCTCGAGTTCTTCTCCTGTCCTGCCTATACCTGCTGTCCTTAGAATAAAGCCCATGTCTTTAGGAAGCTTAAGAGAACTGAATATTTCTTTCATCTTGTCCCTGTCCTCTTTACCCTCGATCTTCCTCGAGACCCCGACCTTTTCCTGTCCCGGCATCATTACGATATATCTGCCCGGAATAGATATGAATGTTGTCAGGCTGGCGCCCTTAGTGTCTCTCGCATCCTTTTCGACCTGAACGATGATCTCCTGCCCCTTTTCAATAACATCCTGCACTCTCGGCCTTTTTCCTTCTTCAATCTTCTTAAAGTACTGCGAATCTATCTCCCTGAACTGCAAAAATCCCTGTTTTTTCTGTCCAAAATCAACAAAGACCGCCTGAAGTCCGGGCTCAACCCTCGCAATAGTACCTTTATATATATTTCCCTTCAGGTGTTCCTTTGAAGACACCTCAACATAGAAATCAACGAGAGTCTCTCCTTCAACTATCGCCACCCTTTTTTCTTCAGGATAGATAGCATTAATTAAAATCTTCTTCTTCATATTATTTTTCCTCAGTTCTTTTTCTTTGTTCGTAAATCTCCGGTATATCTATCCCCTTTTCCTCTAATAACAGATAAAGCGCCTTGCTCAAAAGGAGTTCAGGATACTTGATTATAGCCTCAACAACCTCTGCAATAGGATAATCAAGAAAAATTCCATCAGGATAAGCAAGTCGTATATATCTCCTTTTTAATAGAAAACAGCGTCTTTTTTTCCCCCCGATTTCAGGCAGAGGGATTATTATATGCTCAATATCCTCATCAAGCCCGTATTGTCTTATTAATTCATTGAGCTCTTCCATTCAGCATCTCACCTTTAAGTATTATTGAACGGACATAATCAGGCAGACATCTCATCACGTGGCGAGATCATTATTGCTGCCCATATGGAGAAAGGTTCATCAGGCACACCCTCAATACCATCAGGAAAAGTTCTCATGAAAACATCCCTGTTGCTAAGGTACCGGATCACCATCGCATCGATCAGATCCTGAGATACTCCGCTCAAGGTGTCCACCAAACCTTCAGAGAAAGCAATTTGTCTGACAAGTTCATTAATGTTTTCGCGTTCTCTTACAAGCAGTTCTGAATTCTCTTCCTCATTCCGTGCTTTTGTCCTGCTTAAAGAAGCGGACATCGCTTCTTTGTCCAAAAGTCTTTTCATCACATCAACACTTATTTTAAATATTTCTTCAGTTTTCATATTTTTTAATTATACATTAAACCTGAAATTGATAATATCCCCGTCCTTGACTGTGTATGTCTTTCCTTCAAGCCTGAACAATCCCTTGTCTCTTGCACCTGCCATTCCATCATTCTCAATAAAATCATTATACGAAACAACCTCTGCCCTGATAAATCCTCTCTCTATATCAGAATGGATCTTGCCTGCAGCCTTCTGTGCATCCAGGCCATTCTTAATGGTCCACGCCCTGACCTCGTCCTCTCCGGAAGTCAGGAAAGAAATAAGACCAAGCAGGTCGTAGGAAACACGGATAAGCCTGTGCAAGGCAGGTTCTGTGATCCCAAGATCATCAAGGAACGCCTTTGCATCGTCAGGGGCCATCTGTGCTATGTCCATCTCAATCTTACCGCACATGCCGAGCACATCAACTTGCCTGCCCTTGAAATGTTCCTTAAGCTTTGAAATAACAGCAAGGGTTTTTTCAGAGCTGATATCATTTTCAGAAAAATTCAGAAGGACAACTACAGGCTTTATTGACATGAACTGAAGGTGTCTCATGGCCTTGTCTTCTTCATCCGAGAAAGTA
>MHDW01000023.1:9017-14258 GCA_001803645.1 Nitrospirae bacterium GWC2_42_7
ATTTTTCTCTCAGACTCATCAGGAGGCTTTTTCCCCCTCTTTAAGCCGTCCTCGATCCTTTTGAGTCTTGTATCGATAAGCTCCAGATCACCAAAGATCATCTCGAGCTCAACTGTCTCAGCATCCCTGATAGGATCAACACCGCCCAATGGATGGGATATGGATTCATCTTCAAACCCTCTTATTACATGTACAATTGCATCTGCGTCCTTGATCATGTCAAAGACCTTTCTGTTCTGCACTGTATCGCCTTTTGTGAGTCCGATAAAATCAACATACTCAACTGTTGCATGAGTTGTTTTCTTGGGCTTATAGATCTCAGTAAGCTTCACAAGCCTTTCATCCGGGACCTTTACGATACCGATATGCGGTTCAGTGACCACGGATGGGTATATAGTTGTTTCGATGTTCATACCTGTTAAAGCATTAAATATAGTTGTCTTGCCTGAATTGGCAAGTCCGATCACAGCAACTTTCATATTATCTCCTTAATATTAATTCACTATTATACATGATAAATGTTTTGGTTCAACTACACTTATAAAAAAAGCTAATTAATGAAGTCATTAGTAAAGCCACATACAGCACCCTCCCCTTAATTCCCTCCCCTTACCAACAGTAGGTGCCTTAAGCAAGGGAGGAAAAATTAACTCCCCCTTCCCCCTCTTAAGTTAAGAGGGGGTGCCGAAGGCGGGGGCGTTATCTCCCCTTTATTGACTTTAAAACATAGCGGCTATTAAACTTAAACGCTATGAAAAAGGATGTTAGGAATATACTTCATGACTCTCTCGAAAAACTCGGTGTTTCACCCTGCCCTGAGATCGAGATAGAAATTCCGAGAGAAAAATTCTTTGGCGATCTCTCAACTCCTGTTGCGATGGGGCTTGCAAAAACTTTGAAAAAAGCACCTAAAAATATCGCTGAAGATATCATAAACAACATCACTGACAGGAATATTTTCGAGAAGATAGATATCGCAGGCGCAGGGTTCATAAACTTCACCTTCACAAAAAAATATCTGCATGCATTACTAAAAGACCTTCTCTCCTCAGGAAAATCCTCTATGAGGACTGATGTAGGGCATAAGAGAAAAGTCCTTGTTGAGTTTGTGAGCGCAAATCCCACAGGCCCTCTTCACATAGGACATGCGCGCGGTGCTGCTGTAGGCAATGCCTTATGCAATCTCCTTGAGGAGTCCGGGTTCATTGTAGAGCGGGAATATTATATAAATGACGCAGGCAGGCAGATAAAACTCCTCGGCATGTCGGTCTATGCCAAATATCAGCAGTCCCTTGGTGTCAATGCTGAATTCCCTGAGGATGGATACCGCGGACAGTATATAGATGATGAGGCTTCAGCCTTATCTGCTCAGGCAGGGGACAAATTCAAGAATGTCTCTTTTGAGGATTGCGAGAAAGAGATAACTGGATGGGCATATAACAGGATGATGGAGCTCATTAAGAAGGATATCTCATATTTTTCGATCAAAGAATTCTCGAGCTGGGTCAGTGAAAAGAAGATGCATGAGAACAATGAGGTCAAAAAGGCTATTGAGTATCTTAAAAGCAAAGATTTTATCTATGAAAAAGATGGCGCTGTCTGGTTCAGTTCAGAAAAATTTGGGGATGACAAGGACAGGGTTGTTATTAAAAGCGACGGGGAACATACATATTTTGCCTCTGATATCGCATATCACAAGGACAAGCTAGATAGGGGTTTCGACATAATCATCGACATATGGGGTGCAGACCACCACGGATATATCCCGAGGATAGCATCAGTCATGAAGGCATTTGGATATGACAGTTCCAAGTTCAAGGTGATCCTTGTCCAGATGGTCAACCTCTTAAAACATGGTGAACCTTTCCAGATGTCAAAAAGGGCCGGCAATTTTGTGACCCTCAGCGAGGTGGTGGACCTTGTCGGAGCAGACATTACCAAATTCATCTTTCTGACAAGAAAATCAGACAGCCATCTTGATTTTGATATTGATGTTGTTACAGCAACATCAGCAGAAAACCCTGTTTTTTATGTTCAGTATGCAAATGCAAGGATAAACAGCATCTTTCTGAATGCAAAAGAAAAAGGGATAGATACCGAAGATTACAATGGCATTGACTTTGGACTGCTGACAGAGCAGGATGAGACAGACCTTATAAAGAAACTGCTTTCATACATTATGGTGATTGAAGGAGCGGCAACAGCATTCGAACCTCACAGGATAACATTCTTTCTTCAGGAACTCTCAGGCATGTTCCATTCATACTATCACAAGCATAAGGTCATTACAGATGATATCAATACAACCAAAGCAAGACTTGCGCTATGCAATGCTGTAAAAGTTGTCATCAAAGATGCATTAACTATCCTTGGAGTCACAGCGCCTGAAAAGATGTGACCTCCGGTTTTTTCCTCTTTTAATTTTTTCCTTTACATCCCCTTCGTCATTTATTAAAATCAATTCGGATCAGAAGCAGTCAATGTTTTGCATTTAAGCTTTTAATGGTATGCGTTTTAAAAGGAGACAAATGAGGGTTTTCCACAAACAACTTCTACGCATCAGCCATATGCGGACATCGGCGGTAGCCCGCCTTCATAAAGTGTGATATATTGCAGTTATGAAACAGATAAACAGACACTTGGCTTATTAATTGTTATAGGCAGATGTAAATGGGAGATTTTAAACATCAATTAACCCAAAAAGGAGGCTTGTGATGAAGAAAAGATTTTATCAGTTGATAGTAGTGATTATATTTCTTGCAGTTATTGGAGGCAGTGCACTTGCTCATTGTGAAATTCCGTGCGGGATATATGATGATGAAGCACGGATAACAATGCTTTTTGAGAACATAACCACGATCGAGAAATCAATGAACCAAATTATAGCGCTCGAAAAAGAGCAAAACCATAACTCCAATCAGCTAATCAGATGGGTTATGAACAAGGAAGACCATGCGAATAAGCTCAATGAGATTGTTACCCAATACTTTATGGCGCAACGGATTAAGCTTGATGCAAAAGATTATGACAAAAAGATTGGTCTCCTTCATCAGATGCTGGTTTATAGCATGAAATGCAAACAAACCACTGATACTAAGAACACCGATAAACTGAGGAGTTTAGTAAAAGAATTTAAAGAGGTTTATTTTGATAAAAAATAATGTTGCAAATAAAGAATATGGAAAGTGAAGCTGAATTAGTTCGAAAATGGGCAAAATCAAAACTAGAAATAAGACGCATTTGGTTTTATGGCAGCAGAAATCGATACGAAATGATATACATTGACTCAGGACGATTTTCGATATAATATGACAAAGTTACAAGGAGGGGCTTTTTAAAAATGGCTTTTCTACAGACTCGTTATCTTCACATTAATGAAAAGACTATTTGAGTTTCACTTTTATCAACTTAGTTAAATTTTAAAGGAGGCTTTATGAAGAATTACGTTCTGCCAGTGTTGCTCATGTTAGTATTTTTATCAGGATGTTCTACGTCAGCAAGCTTCATCCTTCCACAGGATACTGCTCTCATGATTAATGACGAGCGCGTCTATTTTGAGTCCAAGGATGAAGACGGACGTCCCAGATTTAAAACCAGACCTTTTTTCTGGACATCAATAATCGGGATAGAATACCGTCTTATTCAAAACAATAAGATAATTAAAGAAGACAGGTTGCCTTCTGATTTTAGAGTTGCGTCGATATTTTGGCCGCCCTATGCTTTAATTTACTGGCCTGTTGGTTTCCGCTTTGACTGTTATGATCTTTCAGACCCCCAAAAAGAGTTAGTCGAAGAGTGTGGAGAACGTGATAAAATTACTAGCAAAGACGAATCGCAAAATCCATAGTTATCAGCCTTTGTCTCAGAACGATTTTCGATATAATCTGACAAAGGTTCAAGCAGGGAAGAGTAAACTAAACATCGAAGCAATTGCTTACTATATATATGAAAATAAATATTTGAAAAGCCTAAAAAAATGGAGTATTGTTTAAACAGCTACACCAAGGAGAAAAAGATATGAGATTATTTATAAATAAAAAATTATTTGTATTGTCGGTTTTATTTCTCTTGGTATTTACAGGTCAGCTTACTGCTGAAGAGCAGGGACAGGGTGCTTCTCACAAACCATCAGAGCATATGGGGCATAAAGCTACCAGCCCGGCCATGATGCATATGTCTCATACTGAAATGATCAACTCTGAAAAAGACTTTCTCAGAGAAATGATCCCACACCATCAGGAAGCTGTTGATACTTCGGTGCTTCTTTTTATATGCACTCAAGATCCGGACCTTAAAGTGCTGACAAAAGCTATTTATAAAGCACAGACAGATGAAATACTCGATATGAGGCTTTCCTATGCTCGCTGGTATAACCTCATCCCAACGGGTTCCATGTACCAGCCCATGATGCGTGACCTCAATATCGTAACCGGCCGGGAAAGGGACATCCGCTACGTCAAGGACATGATAGTACATCACAAAGGTGCTCTGGACATGGCAGAAAAGGTTTTGACCTTCAAGGATATCCACGAGGAAACCGTCATATTTGCAAAAGCTATTTTAACGAACCAGCAGACTGAGATCGACTTCATGCAGAACTGGCTCAAAAAAGCCGGAGCATCGCAATAATTCAGGCTCTGACATAGGCAATATTCAAAAAGAAGGCTGGATAATTAATTGTTAGACAGGAATATTATAAATTATGGCTGATTCATTAGCATTATTATCATTGTTAATAGCTTTAGAGCTGGTGCTCGGCGTTGATAATATACTTGTCATATCTATATTTGTTGAGAGACTGTCGGAATCACAAAGAAACAAAGCAAGAGTATTAGGATTAGCGATAGCCCTCCTTGCAAGAATCCTGATGCTTATCATCTTGCTACAGCTTGCCAATCATAAAACTCCAATACTATTTTCATTCTCGATCCGGGATATCATACTTCTCTTAGGAGGAATGTTTCTTTTATGGAAGGCTGTACAAGAAATTCACAACACCATAGAACTTAAGCATGAACATGACCTCTCTGTTAAGACCGGATATAAAACTTTTTTTAGCGTCATTATGCAAATTGTTCTATTGGACATCGTATTTTCAGTAGATTCAGTTATTACAGCTATCGGATTAACAGATAAAATATGGATAATCATTTCCGCTGTAATTGCATCATTCCTCATAATTTTAGCGTTTGCTAAACCGATCGGGGATTTTATCTTGCAAAGACCATCGCTTAAAATACT
>MHDW01000023.1:14341-22564 GCA_001803645.1 Nitrospirae bacterium GWC2_42_7
AGCTTCGATATGAACAGAACAAGAGGAAAAAACTTGAACCTGCGGATCGATAAAGGACGAATCGGTCAATGTACTGTACTACTTTGACAAAAGGTTCAAGCAGGTTTTTTAATAAATGACCTTTTCTAAAAACTCTTTAGGCATAAAATATAATATAATTTAAGAACTCTTAAGGAGGGAATCTGTGAACAATCACCGAAATTCAATTCTTAAATGGGCTGAGCAGGAACATATCGCTGCAGGGCGTGTTGAGGAGGCAATGCGGGTCTCGCGCGCTCTCCCGAACAAGACAGACTGGCATAACTTTATAGACCGGCTTCTTCTTTGGAGCGGTACTGTGCTGCTTGCAGCAGGGGTCATCTTTTTCTTCGCATATAACTGGAAAGATATCGGCAGCCTTGCCAGATTCGGGATCGTAGAATTGCTCATTGCAGCCGCCGTTGGAGGCTGCATATGGGTAGGCACTGAAAAACCGGCAGGCAAGGCATCGCTTTTTGCAGCCTCACTTCTTGTAGGTGCACTTCTGGCATTGTTCGGGCAGACCTACCAGACAGGTGCCGACACGTTCGAGCTCTTTATCACCTGGGCTGTCCTCATTCTCCCATGGACTGTAGTTAGTCGTCTGCCTGCGATGTGGGTCCTGCTGATCGCTCTCGTCAACGTTGCAGTCACATTCTATTTTCGATCATTTCCAGGCGTGTTTGGTCTGCTTTTTGGTCCTGAGAGACAGCTTTGGGTACTCTTTACGTTCAACTCAATAGCACTCGTATTGTGGGAGCTTTCCAGCGCTCATTTTATATGGCTGCGGGAACGCTGGGCCACCCGGCTTCTTGGCTTTGCAGGCGGCGGACTTATCACGACACTTGCAATAATAGCGATCTTTGACCATCGCGTTGGATTTAATTATTCACTCATATTATATCCCCTATGGCTCGTCTTGATCTATGCATGTTACCGACGTCTCATCTTCGACCTGTTTTTGCTTGCAGGAGGTGTTCTTAGTGTTGTCATTATTGTAGCTTCAATTCTGAGCAGAGCAATGCTTTACAGCGGAAGTTGGGGCGGAGCTTATCTGATTATTGGGCTTGCTGTTATCGGACTTTCAGCCCTCGGCGGGTTTTGGCTGAAAAACATAGCGCAGGAGGAAACAAGATGATAACTATCTCCACTGAACAACTTTGGGAGCGTCTTGTAACAGCAGGCCTTGTCACTGGGGATAAACCTCCTCAGTCTGACCAACATTCGCCATGGTTTGTGCGCGTGATGCTCGGTTTTGCAGGATGGATAGGCGCACTTTTTCTTCTTGGTTTTGTCGGGGTATCCCTAGGATTTATCTTTAGAAACAGTACAGCAGCGCTGATCACAGGGATCGCTGTCTGCACAGCCGCTGCATTCATATTCCGTGCTTCACGAGGAAAGGACTTCGCAGTTCAGTTCGGACTTGCTGTAAGCTTCGCAGGACAGGCGCTCTTTATCTTCGGACTAATGAGTATATTCAGGTGGGGCGGCAGCGTCAGTTATTTAGCTATAATGATCTTTGAGGCGGTTCTTGCAGTAGTCATTATCAATACGATACACCGTGTTGTTTCTGCTTTCGCTGCCGCTGTCAGTTTCAGTTTCGCCCTGTCATCGTTTGGCATGCCGCATCTTGCACCATCACTCATAACAGCGGGGTTCGTTTTTGTGTTGATAAATGAATTGACGTGGGCAAACCGGGGCCCTTTAGTACGGCCGGTAGGTTACGGTCTTGCGCTTGCCCTAATGTATATTAACGGAGCACTGCTTATGCACACGCACATATGGTTGGGCGGGATGGCAAACAGCAGCCTTAATCTTGTCAGGATTTCATATTGGGCAGGTATTATTTTAAACAGTGCAGTCTTCATTTTCGCAGTTTCGCGTCTGCTCAGTCGTGAAGGATTTGGCTTTAATGACCGTCTGACAAAGGTTGCTCTCATCGCTGCCCTGGCAATAGCAATTTCCTCATTTAAGGCACCGGGAATTATCACGGGTCTTGTCATTGTACTGCTCGGCTACGCCAATGGCAACCGTGTACTTACGGGATTCGGCATTTTCGCTCTCATTTCATACCTTTCTCACTACTACTATCAAATGCAGGCAACACTTTTGATAAAATCAGCCGCTCTTGTCACTACTGGGATTGTGTTGCTGATTGCGCGGTTTTTGCTTGATAAGATCTGGTCTGATAAATCACAAATAGGAGGCATTCATGCGTAAGGCCATTGTACTCATATCAGCTCTGCTCATTCTTGCAGGCATTAACGCCTCTATCTATGGAAAAGAACAACTGCTGTCAAAAGGCAAGGTAGTGCTGCTTGAACTTGCGCCGGTAGACCCTCGCTCGTTAATGCAGGGCGATTATATGGCACTGCGTTTTAAAGCTGCCAATGATGCATTCGGTGCAGGCATATACAAAAGAGAGCTCCCAAGAGACGGCAAGATCGTGCTGTTGCTTGATGAAAGGAATGTTGCGACATTTAAACGATTTCATGACGATTCACCCTTGCCTGCAAACGAGGTCGTAATCCGATATCGTATCCGGGGCAATCAGCCTAAGTTTGCCACCAATGCCTTCTTTTTTCAGGAAGGCCATGCAGAGTATTATACCAAAGCCCGTTTCGGTGAATTCCGTGTAGCTGACAATGGTGAGTGTATCCTTACAAATATGCGCGACGAGAACCTAACGCTATTAGGGCCGCAAACTGCACGATAGTGTCTTAAACGCTGAAGTCAGGACATAAAACAATGACCAGATATTCTTTGCTAATGTTGCCGGGTCTGGATGGCACCGGGATTATGTTCCGTCCGATTATCAAAGAATTAGAAGGCGAAGTTGATCCAATTGTCATATCTTATAAACAGGAAGATGAATGCAGCTATCCTGCATTAGTAGATGAAGTAGCCAAATCCCAGCCTGTAAATGATTTTTTTATTCTTGGAGAATCTTTTTCCGGCCCCATAGCTCTCATGCTCGCAAGCCGAAAGCCAAAGGGACTGAAAGGCATAATCTTGTGTGCCACTTTCATCAAAAACCCATCTGCCATATTTCCTTCTTTCCTCTCTTTTCTTGTCAGAGCTCCATTGTTTTACGTCTGGCCGGTGTCTTTAAAGGCGAATATCATTACAGGTGGTCATGCAAGTGATGAAATTAAGGGATTAATGAAAGAAGCCAAGGAACAATTCACAAACAGGGCTTTGGCAGCACGTACGCGGGAAACACTGAAGGTTGATGTTAGCGAGGAACTAAAACAATGCGACTACCCTATTCTCTACCTTAAAGGCACTCGCGATTTAATAGTCCCCGGATATAATTTAAAAAATATAAAGAGAATCAACAAGGATGTTATGGATGTTACCCTCGATACTTCTCATTTAGTTCTGCAGGAAGCTCCACACGAATCAGCACAGGAGATACTAAAATTCATAAAAACTTTAACTTAACAGGTGCTGTGTTAGTATTTAATATATGAAAAAATCGAAATTATTACTTATTGCTGTTTGTATTATATCTGTTATCGTTTATGCCTATTGGAAACTGGCCATTCCAACGCACCGCACTGATATCCAATCCGAACTGGTTATGTTGGGAGATATGGACAATGACAACCGTTGGACAGCTAATGATCTGAAACTAATTGATGCTTTTCTTAAAGACCCCTTTACTGCATCCGGCGATTTTAGATGGCGACTGGATCTGAACAAGAATGGTCTAATTGATCAAGAAGATCTCGATATCCTTCGAGCACTTGTTGATTCGAACGGAGATCCCTACGTTGCAGAAGAAAAGGCACAAGCTAGGAAGGTTGCATTTCCACGTCCAAGGGAACTCTATCGTTATATCTCCGACACTGAATACCGCACACAACCTCTCTGGGCACTTTCTTATCCAATGGCAAAAGATTCTGTGCTTGAGTGGTTCTTCAACAGTCAACAGCCAATAAACACGACCTATTACAAAGGAAAGCTAAATGCCGCAGTCTATTCAGAAGCTGTCCGTTTCGACCAAGCCTGGCATAAACGTCAGCCGAAGCTTCTACCCATTGAACTCGACTATGCAAACCAAAAACTTCTCATGGCAAAAGAACTCTATGAATCCGGTGAGCAGTACGAGCTACTGCTCGCACTCACAGAGTTGGTCGAAGATGCAGAGACTCTCACAGTAAGGGATTCTCCGGAAATCACATTAAAAATCCTGACTTTTCGAGACCACCTGCGCAAAGTACTTTGCTCCGCTCTTTTTGCTGACGTCGAGGAGGGGAAGAAAGATTGGCATGCTGTGTTAAAGCAAGTATCTGTATATATCAAATCCGATCTCGGGCTTGACTATGACTTCGAAACACTCGGACCACCGCGAAATTTAACAAATCTTGAGAACTATCTACAGCGTGCTGAATGGCAATATTATAAAAGCACAGCTCGCGATGAGGATTTTCGGGCCCTTGTTAATTACGCACAACATGATCCACGTTATCTTGCTGCTGTTTCTCGAACCAATCCAAGGCATCAGGACCTTCAGGTAGAGAACCAAAACCTGCCGATGGTGTTGCTGTTCCGTGAAGCTCTTCGAATAAAGCACGGTGACAAGAAAAAAGCTGTCGGTCTGCTCGATGAGGCTATTCGAATCCCTTACGGTTGGATCAAGTCGATTTCTCGAAGTTCTTTGCCTGATTCGGTTGCATTAGAAAACTTTTTATTGCCTGGCAACAAAGAAGACGGGGCAGATAAGAGCAGACACTGGAACGTGTTTGGTGGTTTGTGTCTTTACAAGACCCCGGAGGAAGCGATCGACCTTGCGCTAAAACGGGAGATGCAGGATCTTCGCAATGAAAATTACACTGTTGACGCCTTGCGGGAATTTCTGAGGGATATGATCGCCAATTTGAACGGTATGTACCATGTGATGGTTATAAATCCGAATTTGCTCCAGTCAGAACAAACCTTATAATGTTCACTCCATGACACAGGACAATTGTCGATATGATCTAAAAAATGTTCAAGCAGGAGCTTTTAAAGATAACTTTTTCTACAGACTCGTTTGATGTTAAAATAGCACATGACCAAAAACCGGGAGGTTATAAACCATGAAAAAGATAAGCGCAACTGATACTCTTGAGTTATCAATTCCAGAGAGAATTCAACTGGTCGAGGATATTTGGGATACAATTGTTGTTGATGCAGATTCACTGGAACTAACAGAAGAAGATAAGAAAATTATCAATGAAAGACTGGAGGCATATCACCGCAATCCTGATACAGGCGCTCCATGGAGTGAGGTTTACAAGAAAATAGTCGCTAAGCATGAAATATGAAATTATAATCAGGCCTGAAGCTGAAAAGGACTTGTCTGAAGCTTTTCTGTGGTATGAAGATAAGAGGAAAGGATTAGGATATGATTTCCTCTTACAGGTCGATGCAGGATTAAGATTTATAGAGAGAAATCCGGAAATGTCTGCACCCACCTATAAAGAGTCTCGAAAACACATTATCAAAAGGTTTCCCTACAAGATAATCTATCTTCTTGCTGAACGCAGAATTATTGTGCTTGGAGTACTTCATGGAAAAAGAAGCCCTAATGTTATGAAAAGAAGAACAAAGAACATATAACACTTACAGAGCGCCTTGCCCTTAAAAGACACCAAATAATCTAATCGGTCAAATAAATAGCGTAGCAGTCATCGGCAAAAGTACTTAAACAAAAATAAAGAGTGGTCAGCATACTGTTTAGAACAATTTACAATATAATCTGACAAAGGTTTAAACATGGTCTTTTTAAAAGACTTTTCCTGCAGACTCGTATAAATATTAACTATTAAAAAGGGGGAAGGATAAGCATTAAAAAAGTAATCATCAATTCATTGGTTGTTTTTTTCTTATTTTCGTTCAATTTAAAACAAGCAGATGCGTCCGAAAAAAATACTTCAAAGTATTCTGGAACAATTTCTGTCCTTCGGGAACTATATGAAGATGAAGCAAGACAGATCATATCGGCCTGCTCATCAATGCCAATCATATTTATATCCCCTGACCTCCATACAGAAGGTCTCGCATGCTGTCACATTTCAAGCTGTCAAACATTTAGTTCTGCATTGATCCAGGTCCTGAGAAAGTTGCTGATCTGTCTTCTTTGGGCTATACCAACCTTCGAGTGTCTGGTCAGAGTTTTGTCCTCCTGAAATCGCGAGGCTGCATCCAGCTAAAATAAGTGCCATTCCTATCCCTATGATCCTTTTCATCCATTGCCTCTCGTTTCTTCTCTTGAGTTTATCACAATGTGACGATATTTATTGAGAGGGGCTTTATTATAGCCTCTAACCTGCCCCCTTACATATTCATAAAATCTGGAAAAAATCTTTTTGCTTGTGACATTAGGCTTGATATTCACTCATTATACCTTAGCTATTCTTTTTTCTGTTTTTTACTGTTTTTTATGTTAATATTGCTTTAGATATTCAGCTACTGAACGATCCTTAAGAATTCTTGATATAAATTTCTATACATAAGCTGTCAGGAATAATCCAATGAACAATATACAAAAAACCTTATCTTTATCTGCCTTTGCAGAAGAACAGCGTGAACCGGAAGATAAAACGCTGTTATCTGATACTATATCTATGTCTATTCAAGAAACAGCCCAATCAAGTATATATCCCAGAAAACCCTTGTCATTTACCTCAAGGAATGCCACGGCATTAAATGCTGTAAAAAATCTTTCTGACAATGATCCGTCTGTCAGAAAGAGCGCAGTACTTTGTCTGTCATCTGCCTTATGGGACGATATGGACATCACCCCTGCCCTCCCCGCTATTGAACATCTGCTTAATGATAAATACACAGAGTTGAGAGAACTCGCTGCTTCTACACTCGAAGATTATGCTCTTTTGCGGTATGGTGTTGATATCTCTCAGCAATCAATACATATTGAACAGGAAACTGCCCTATCAACTGATCTGTTTATTCCCTATGTTCCTAAACTTCAACTCGAATATCTGCCTGCTGTTCAGATCTCCGGACTGATAACATTTGAATTTAAAGCCGCTCCTCTTGTATCAGAAGATTACGGCAGCATAATATCTTTTATACCCAATGAACTGCTTTCTGTAATTGCAACTGACTTATGCAAGCCTCCTGATAGCTGTTCAATGGATGTCCCTTTGATTTCATCTGAACGTCATCATATACACCGCTGGAACGTCAAACAGAGTGCTGTCATTAATACCTTTGTACTTCTCGCATCGCTTCTGATGTTTGCTTTAATACCAGAAAAGGTCTCCACAAATATCAACACTTTTACTGACACTGGCATAATAAGATTTTCTGCTTCTTATTCACCTGAATACATAAATGCTCAAAACCCATCTGAAGAACTTCTGAAAAACAGAGAGCAGATCTTATCAAAACCACTTTTTCTGCAGAACGTTAACAGACATACTCAGAGATACATAGATGCAGAATCTTCGGTTTTTACCATGATCGAGGAAGCCGGCAGGGAAAACAGGGATTTCATCAAATGGTTCAATGCCTTAAATGATGAGAGGCAGAAAGGCTTTATTCTCTTTGTGAGAGCCAAGTCCCTTTCAGGATCTCTTGGAGAGATGGTAATTTTCAACAAAGAACAGTGGCTCTCGGGAATATCAGACAAGATAAAAGAACTCACCTCGATGTATCTACATAAAACAGGGATTGAAAATATAATAGGGGAATTCGCAGAGATCTCTCTTATCGCAGAAACCCAGAGAAATATTTTCCTTGAAAATAATATGTGGCTGCGTCCGTTTCTTAATGAAAATTATGCTGATTTCAAAACAGGTCTTTTCTATTTCTTCGCTGAGCACCAGTTCAACGATGACGATATTTTGAAAAAATCTCTCCTGTTCTCTGATATGAAAGAAAAATTATCAGGGATTTCAGTCCCGATCATTTCAGCCCGCGGTAAAAACAAAAGGATCTCACCCAAAATGAGCGTGTCTGACGATCAGATAAAAGAAATTGTCGCTGCTTCAGTTTTTACAGAGCTGTTCTACGGCATTCCAGCGGATTTCATCACCCTTATAAGCGCTTATGAATCCAATTTTTCGATGGAATACTGGAACGGCGGTTACGGAACAACCCAGCAGACCATAAAGGGCGCCAATACAGTGCTACAGTCAAAGTTCTGGATAGACGGTGTGTATGAGTCATCCGGTGTGAAAGTCAGGATGCAGA
>MHDW01000024.1:0-8332 GCA_001803645.1 Nitrospirae bacterium GWC2_42_7
TTGGCCGATTGAGCGAACTAACTTATTGATTTGCAAAAACTTTAAATTTCAAACTGCGGAAGTTGGGCTAACGTTTATTCCGGAAAGTTGCACATGCTGGCGAGGGAGTTAAATTCCTCCTTACCAACAGTAGGTGCCTTTAGGCAGAAAAGGGGGTGCAGGGGGTTGTATTGGCCTTGGGAAATAAACAACCCCCTTATATCCCCCTTTATTAAGGGGGAATCGAACCACACATAATTACCAAAAACTTTGTTGTAGTACTAAGTTATTCTTCCTTAGCGTCCCTTCACAAAAAACGGCGCATGGTTCGAGGTAAATATCAACGGATCATTTTTTATAATAGCCGAAATTACCGGATGTTTTTTAAATTCATTTTCAAGGAACTTTCTAACATGTTTCCTGTCCCATCCATGCGGATGATGAAAGTCTGTATAAAGGGAAAGGTCTCCTTCGTAAAATCCCTTTTTCTCGATACCTTCTGAGGTCTCACTGCATATCGGCATATTGAATATCGCAAGGTTCAGAAAATCAATGCTCTTGTTGTGCTTCACGGTAAATTCTAATGTCTTTCGAGCTTCGTTTTCTGTTTCAACGGGCGTACCAAAGATAAGATATACATAGGTTGCGATCCCTGCTTTTTTCAAATTCTTCAGAACAACTGAAGCCTGTTTGACACTTATTCCCTTTTGAAGTGCATCGAGTACGCCCTGGTCTCCTGATTCGATACCGAGCTTTAGCATTACACAGCCTGACTTTTTCAGCGCAATGCAGAAATCAGGGTCAGCCAATTGAGGGCTGATGCGCGCAAACCCATACCAGGGCACGCCTGTGTTCTCCTTGCAAAGAGTTTCGAGAACTGCAGAACTTATCGCGTTGTCGAGAAGATGGATCAGCACTGGATCGGTTTCAGCTATAAGGGCTTTTAAGTCTGAGATAACTTGATTGGCCGGAATTGGAATATAAGGATTTTTCTCAGCCTTCTCAGGGCAGAATTCGCATCTGTTCCAGTAGCATCCTGTTGATGCGCTGTACGGGAGAATAAAACCCGGTGAAAGATATTTATCAAGAGGCAGAGAAAGATAATCAGGCTGTACTGTTCTTTGCTTGGTCGTATTAATGCCGAGCAAAGACAGAAGCTGATGCTCGCCCTGCCCTGCAACGAAATTGTCTACAAGGCCGGAGAAGGGATCTTTCCATTGAGGGTTCTTTAACCATGAGGTAACAAGCCCTCCTCCCATTATCACTTTTAATGCCGGAAATTCTTTTTTTATAAAACCGGTCATCGAAAAAGAACATAAAGCCTGACTCAGATAGTTCAAAGAAATCCCTACTACAGATGGGTTCTTTTCTTTAAATAGTCCTTCAAGTCTCTGGCGAAAATACGGATAGAATGGGTTAAGCTCAGGCTTTTCAGTTGCCATTAAAAGATCTCTGCTTCTTAGCGGAGATCTTTTTTGGTCCTCGTAATTGGAAAGTCCGATCTTAATATCATGAGGAGAATTCTTTTCAAGGACTCTGCTTATGTCTTTGACTGCTCTTTTGTAGCGGTCAATATGATGATACAAGGCAGGATCTTTCATTAAAGAGAGATTCTGCTCAATATTCCTGAAGGCCCTCTTTGTCCAGACATCATCTGTTCTTCCAGGAGAACATTGTTTGTCACTCCGGCTTGTCCGGAGTCTTTCTTCAGAAGGATTCCCGACAAGCGGGAATGACAGATTGCTAATGGACGTATTTGTATGAGACTGCTTAAGCAGGTAAAGCAGCCCCTCCAGATTAGCGTCCAGAAGATGGTGTTCAACACCATGTTCGGCAAGCATCCCTGACAACCTTGCGATACCCGCAGGAGGCTCACATGGCTTTGCAACAGGAGGATGAATAAGAATAATCAATGGCTAAGCTTCAAAAAATGAACAGCAATAATCCGTAAGCGTCTTGACCTTAAGCTTGAATTTTGAGTTCGCAGGCACTTCAAACGACATGCCTCCGCTGATCTTTTCCCAGTCAGTTTCTCCGGGAAGAAGCACCTCAAGTTCTCCTGAATGGATCTCCATGATCTCCTTGTCGCCGGTATTGAACTCAAATTCTCCCGGAAGCATGACACCTAGTGTCTTTTTCGAACCATCCTGGAAAATAACTGTTCTGCTAGTAACCTTCCCGTCAAAATACACATTAGCTTTCTTTACTACTGTTACATCTCTGAACTCATCCATATATCACCTCATTATATTTAGTTAAACAGTCTTTCACTTTATCAGAGAAGTACTCACAGTTTCAAACAAGTGTTTTTTTCTGATCATTAAACAAATGCCCTGGTTTTTTCATTCCATGCCATGACAAAATAATATATCAGCATTATTGATATGATCAGTATTACACTCCAGTAATAATTTATATAGTACGGTAAAAATATCTTTTTACCCATAATTGATCGAAGAGTTTCGGAAGAGTTGAGCATTGACTGGCTTATAGAGTTGGATATGCCCAGAAACACGAGCGCTATTATCTGTTTGACGCCGCCTTCTGATGATCTCCAGCACGTACCGCTTCCGCATCCTCCGGCAAAAGGCATTCCAAAACCAAAAACAATCCCGCCTGCGAAACTCCCAAACCAGAACGTTGATGTAACATATGCTCCTTCAGGCCTGAATCCAGTGGCCTTAAGTACAGCAAAACCGCAAACACTCACAATAACAGCTATGACCATAGCCTTTGACTGGTCAGCATTGCCTGACACAAAAGGTTCCCGGAATCCCTGCAGAAATGCAAAACGACTACGATGTACAATTATTCCAAAGGCCAGCCCTGAAATTAAAAGACCGCCAATCTGTACATAATCGGGACCATAAGCAGGATCAACTCCATATGAGTGATAAATATACGCACCTGTAAATGCACAGAGCACTGCCAATCCTCCCAGATAAGGCTGTATCTTCTTCCAGTCAAAAGAACCTTCTTTCCTCTTCTTCGGTTTTCCATCACCCCTTCTAAAGCGAAAGTGCTCCAGTTCCCAAAAAACATAACGGATCTCAAGGTTAACCCCTATAATTAAGCCGATCATCATTGCTATTCCGCTTAGTGAAAGAGCGCTGGCCGCGCTAAAGAAACCCCCTACATTGCATCCTGCTGCCATAGCCGTGCCGATACCCATCAGTATGCCGCCTATTGCTCCCCTCAGCAATTCAAAAGGAGGCGCTATTTTTATTGAAAATTCCTTTGAAAGCAGTGCTGATGCAAAAGCCCCCCACAATAATCCGAAGGTCAAAATAGAACTGCTGCTTAAAAGAGGACTGTAGTACGGATGTGAACTGTATATTCCGGAGAAATATAATATCCAGTCAACCCATTCTCTTAATCCCCCGACAACTCCCCATGGCCTTGCCCATGCAAAGGTGAGCACACTGGTTATTCCTATTAATAGCCCACCCACCCATGCAGGCCATCTCTTATAAAATACTCTTGTATATATATCTTTCAAAATAGTTTTAAAAACACCCATCCCATAATCATTGTTCATTCTCCATATATCTAAACTTACCTGGTTACATCTAAAAAATCCACTAACTTATCCGCAGATTTCTCAGGTGCGGACAAAATTGCTTGAATGTATACGCCACGTACATTCCAAAAAATAAAGACACGTCAACCGAAAGTTTTTAAATCTCTGTCTGCTATGGATTTCAAGGAATTTTTGGCTGTATCTGAGAAATCCTCAAAACTTATCTGCAGATTTCTCAGGTGCAGACAAAATTGCTTGAATGTATACGCCACGAACATTCCAAAAAATAAAGACACGTCAACCAAAAGTTTTTAAATCCCTGTCTGCTACGGATTTCAAGGAATTTTTGGCTGTATCTGAGAAATCTGCATGCAGCTAAGAACCATTTAAAGTAAGTGCTTCAAACTTCTCCTCACATTCCCTTGTTTTCATCTCAATCTCGTTGGTAAGAGCTTCGAGTTCATCAAATAGGGAGTCTATCTTTACTCTCGAATCATGAATGGATCTCGAGTACTTCTGAATAGACTCCACAGCGCCTTTTTCTGAAGCCTTGACCAGAGCCTGCGTATCATGCTCGATCCCCTTTTCGAGACGCGATATCGTTTCTTCCACTTCTGCTAACCTTAACTGGAGCGGCGTCAGAGTTCTGGAGCGGTTGTCTATCAATTCAGCTTTAAGCCTTCTGATGTCTTTTTTATTTCTACCATTGCCTTTTTTATATCCATTCTGTTTTGCACGGGAGACACCTTCTTCCTCATCCTTCCAGCCTCCCTTGTCGAGGAAATCCTGATAAGTCCCTTCAAAGACCCTCACCCTGTCGTCATCAAAAATAATAAGTCTTGTTGCAACAGCATGCAGGATCATCTCGCTGTGTGTAACGATAACAACAGCACCTCTAAAGGCATCTATGGCCTCAAGCAATGAATCTACTGATTCCATGTCAAGATGGTTGGTAGGTTCATCCAGCAAAAGCAGGTTGGCAGGGCTAACAATAAGCTTGGCAAGCAGCACTCTGCTCTTCTCTCCCCCTGAAAGCACACTTACTTTCTTTAGTGCATTGTCGCCTGAAAACATCATGATGCCGCAGATATTGCGAGCAGCGCTTCTGCTTAGCGAAGGGAACGCGTCGAGTATCTCCTCTTCAACTGTTTTTTCAGGCATAAGTCTCTGTATGTTGGTCTGTCCGAAATAAGCAAGCTTCAAACTCGGATGATGGGTTACAGTTCCTCCTATTGGCTTGAGTTCCCCGGCAAGCAGGTTAAGAAGGGTTGTTTTGCCTTTTCCGTTCTTCCCGATAACTGCAATCCTGTCCTTTTTTCCTATTGCGAGATCTAAACCATCTATCAGAAGGGGGCTTTCAGGCTTACTAATGTGGTCATTATTAAAACCAGACACATCACCCTCCCCTTCATCCCCTCCCCTCAAGGTAGGGGAAATATTATAACCCTCTTCCATGGAGGGAGAGCCTGCCTGTCCGGTAGGCAGGGGCAGGGGTGAGGGGGCCTTACTTACAAACTCCTTAGTAAAGGAAAAAGAAAGGTCTTGGGCCTCGATAAGCAACTTACCTGTAAAAGGTGCAGAGACAAATTCGAATTCAAGGTCTTTTATGTCAGACATCTTTTCAAGTCTTCCTTTTTTCTGCAAAGCCTTTATCTTTGACTGTACAGCGCTGGCTCGTGTTGCCTGTGCCCTGAACCTGCTTATGAACTGTTCAACCTCTTTGCGCTTCTTGTCTTCATTGATCCTTGTCTTCTCGTAAATCTCTTCCTCAAGAAGTATCTGCTCATAAAGCTTATCTGTAGGCCCTGCTATCTTGCGTATCTTATTGCGGTGGATGATCATGGTATGTGTCGTCACTTTGTTCATGAACTCTCTGTCATGAGTGATCAGAATAAGCTCACCCTTCCAGCCTCTTAAAAACCCTGTGAGCCATCGTATTGAGACAATATCAAGATAGTTTGTCGGCTCATCAAGCAAAAGCAGGTCCGGTTCAGAAACAAGGAGCTTAGCCAGATTCAGACGCACCTGATATCCTCCGGACAGGTCAACAGTGCGACGTGTAAAATCGTCCTTTGAAAACCCGAGACCCATCAGTATAGTCTCGACTTTATATGATTCATCAATGCCGTCCTCTGAGGGTTTAAGCCCGAGACAGCCTTCTTTAAGCACTGATTTTTTGCTGAATTTCAGGTGCTGGGAGAGATATCCGACCGTGTAATTGTTAGGGATGCTGATACCACCTGAATTCGGCTTTGCTTCTCCTGTTATCATTCTGAGGAGAGTTGTCTTGCCGTGTCCGTTCCTGCCGACCAGCCCGATACGTTCTCCTGAGTTGATCGTAAAGCCGACATCATCAAGTATTACCTGTGTGCTATATGCCTTGGAAAGATTGCTGATTTGTATCATCGAAATATTTTAACTGAAAGAGATCATTAAGTCATACCTTCATCATGCAGAAGTATTCAGAAATCGCAGATTTTCGTGCATTTCATACGACATATTATGTAGAATAGGAACACATTGAAATTCGAAGAACTGAATATCCCGGCCCCGATCCTTGAAGGAATAAAATCAGCAGGATTTATTGAATGCACACCTGTTCAGGAAATGACCCTGCCCAGCGCCCTCGCAGGGAAGGACGTTGCTGCACAGGCACAGACAGGCACAGGCAAGACAGCGGCATTTCTTATCGCGATATTTTCGCGCATGCTCACCATGCCGTCAACCGGTCGAGGCTCTTCCCCCCGTGCGCTCATTGTTGCGCCAACACGTGAACTGGTAATACAAATTGACGCTGAAGCAAAGCTCCTTAGAGGATCTGCAGACTTCAAAATACTGCCTGTGTACGGCGGCATTGATTATGGGAAGCAGAGGGATGAACTCTCAAGAGGTGTTGATATGCTTGTCGGCACACCCGGACGGCTCATTGACTACCTTAAGCAGAAGGTCTACAGCTTAAGGAAAACAGAGTTTCTTGTTATTGATGAAGCAGACCGCATGTTCGACATGGGGTTTATCGCTGATCTACGTTTTATGCTTCGGAGAATGTCCTCATATGACAAGCGGCAGTCCATGTTATTCTCAGCAACACTGTCCAATCGTGTTATGGAACTCGGCTATGAACATATGAACAACCCTGTACGGTTTGCTGTAACGCCCGAACAAATGACCGTAGATCTGGTAGAGCAGGAACTGTATCACGTTGGCAAGGACGAAAAGATCGGTCTGCTCCTCGGTATTATAAAACACAATCCGGACGGGCATTACATCATATTTTGCAACAGAAAAATTACTGCTGATAAACTTAACCTGCTGCTGAACGCCAATGGTTTTTCTGCTGCATCGATCACCGGAGACCTCCCTCAGGATAAGCGGATGAAAGTTCTCTCCAAATTCAAAAACGGAATTCTAAGGACTTTGGTTGCAACAGACGTTGCAAGCCGCGGCCTTCATATAGATGGTGTAACACATGTTATCAACTATGACCTGCCTGAAGATGCAGAAGATTATGTGCATCGTATCGGAAGAACAGCAAGGGCAGGAGCAGGAGGCAAAGCGATCGGGCTAGCATGCGAGGAATATGTGCATTCGCTCCACGACATCGAGGATTACATCAAACAAAAGATACCGATCTTGCCTGTAACTGATGAAATGATTGTTAATGATTACAAAAAAGCATACGAAAAAAGCAGACCAAGGGAACACCCTCCTCTGCGGAAAAAAACAGCAGGACATGGGGACAGCAGAAAATTCTCGAGGCCGACGAGCAGTCGGGAAAAGCATAAAAGATCTTAGAATCTCCAGCATTACACCAAAACAAGGGTAGATGCTGGCATGACCTGAACTGTTGACAACCTAAAAGACATTATATATAATATCTTAACAATGCAACATTGCAACTAACAAGGAGGTATTAAATGGAAAAAGAAAAGAAAAAATATTTATTTCTTCTCTCGGAAGCAAACTCAAACCCTATGCAAATGCTGGGCATTATGAAAGTAGCCGCAAACATGAAGGCTTTTGATGACAGCATTGATCTTGTTATTTTCCTCATAGGAGAAGGGGTTCAACTTGCAAAAAAAGGAGTTGTAAATAACATATCCATAGACTTCGAAGGCAACAAGGTGAATTTTGGGGAAATGCTCGAATTGCTCATGGACTTAGAAGTAAAAATTATCGTCTGCCATGGATTCATGCCAGGCTATGGTTTAACAAATGAGGACTTGATCCCGAATGCTGAAGTGAAGTCAAGTGCTTATATAGGTGAACTATTACTTCAGGGCTACGTCCCCTTCTCACTCAATATATAATATCTCATCACGAAAGGGCCCCTTTTATCAGTGGGGCCCTTTTTTATTTTCCGGCTTTTGTGTTGTTGTCATTCCTGCGAACAGACTGTGTCATAATGTCATTGCGAAGGAGTGCAACGACTGAAGCAATCTCATAACATATTGTTAACTAAGAGATTGCCACGCTTCCTACGGTCGCTCGCAATGACAAATTGCGAATTGTAACACGGTCTGTTAGCAGGAATGACGGAATGAGACGAGAATAACAAATCAGATCGAATATTGTTACCACAGAAATCCCGAAAGAACTTTTTTTTATTCTTGAACGACCTACCGACTATTTCTTCAGGCTCTGCCCCTGAGCACCTTCGCAAGCAACGCTGTAGCTGTAGAAAGATTTTTTTCAGGATTTAGCACCGGGCCAAGTATTCCGACCTGAGTTGGTCTGGTCAGAAGACGCTCATCATATTTAGCACCAGGACAAAGCCTTCGGAATTCAGACACAAGATAAGCAAAATTCTCTTTGCGAGACAGCTTCATTGCA
>MHDW01000024.1:8351-8757 GCA_001803645.1 Nitrospirae bacterium GWC2_42_7
AATGCCTCCCTCTCCTCAGTAGTCACCTCACGCACATTTTTTGTAGTCTTACTTAAAATCAATCCGCCTGAAAACACTGCACGACCCAGGTTCAAGGAACGGTTTTTCACAGTCTCTGTTGAGGTACTGCTGTCAATACCTGTTCCGCGAAGTATAAGGTGAATGGCCTTAAAGGGTATGCTGATCTTTTTTTCATTCCCTGCCTCAACAACAAGGTCTTGTTCGCTGAAGCTGAACCTCCTGACAATCCTTGCGCTTGACTCAGACTCTATATCTTCATCAGCAAGGACTGTAGCATTGAAACCAGCGGACTTAAGTTTTTCAACAATTGTCACTGCCTTTTCCTTTAATGCAATAACAGCCACTATCAAGGGACCCTCTCCGGGCGTTCGCAGACGCGAGAGTG
>MHDW01000024.1:8799-13336 GCA_001803645.1 Nitrospirae bacterium GWC2_42_7
CCAGTGTTTCCTTATCCTTTTTCAGATCATATATTCCGACTATATACATTGTATAAATATGTCCTTCTCATACTTAAGCTAATTCAAGCCTGTTTCATGCTATAATTGTAGTATAAATAATGTCCTCACGGATAGAAACCTCGAGATTATTTCTCAAACGAAAAGGAGTTTTTCTTGAACAATACTATAATAGAAAGTTTTAAAGATCTGAATTTGAGCACTGCGCTGATGAAAGCAATAGAAGACCTCGGCTTTGAGGAGCCGACACCGATACAGAAATTAACAATCCCTCATGCACTTCAAGGCCGTGATATCATCGGCCAGGCACAAACAGGCACAGGCAAGACCGCATCCTTCGGCATCCCGATAATCGAAAAAGATTTCTCTGGCAAAAAACCGTATGCCCTTATAATAGAGCCCACCCGAGAGCTGGCTATGCAGGTTTCAGCTGAATTAAGTTCGCTCGCTAAACACAAGAAATGTTCTATATTGACAGTATACGGAGGTTCCTCTATGGTGGAGCAGATGAAAGCTCTCCGCAAAGGCACAAATATAGTAGTAGGCACCCCCGGACGCATTATTGACCATCTCACCAGAGGCACCATGTTGGCAGACAATGTATCTGTTGTCGTGCTTGACGAGGCTGATGAAATGCTCGACATGGGCTTTATCACTGATATCGAAAAAATACTCCAGACAACTCCTGGATCAAGGCAGACTATGCTCTACTCCGCCACAATGCCGCCTATGATCCTAAAGATAGCAAAAAAACACATGCATGACCCTCTGAAGATAGCTATCAATGTAACGGATATTATCGCTCCTAATATAAAACAGGTTTTTTATGAAGTCCTCGAACGCGACAAGACCGAAGTCCTCAGAAGGCTTCTGGATGTTGAGTCTCCGGAACTGACTCTTATTTTTTGTCATACAAAGAGAGAGGTTGATGATGTTTCGGCAAGACTTCAGAAGCTTGGATATAATGCAGGCGCACTGCACGGCGACTTCACGCAATCACACAGGGAAGAGATCATGGGGAAATTCAGGGCTAGAAAGATAGATATACTCGTTGCCACAGATGTTGCCGGCAGAGGCATCGACATCGAAAATATAAGCCATGTGATAAATTACAGTATACCTCAAAACCCCGAGGGATACATACACAGGATAGGCAGAACAGGGCGAGCCGGGCGAGCCGGGATAGCTGTGACTTTTGTGACCCCGCGTGAATACCGTCAGTTGCAGATGATAGAGAGGATGGCAAAGACAAAACTAAGCCGTAAAGAGATCCCAACTACTGCTGAAGTAAAAAAAGCCCGCCAGAGACTTATAAAAGAAACCCTTGCTGAAATAATAGAAAAGGGCACCCACAAACCTTATCTGACTGTTATTAGAGAACTTGCTGAGACAGCAGACATAGAAGACCTCGGAGCAGCAGCACTTTCTCTGGCATTCGGAAGTATGGAAGTCGCTGAACTCGTTAAATCCTATCCCCGGTCTGCAGAAAAAAGCGTGCATGGACAAGGCACTGGCGAGAAAGGCATGTCAAGGCTCTTCATGACACTTGGGCGCAAGGATAAAATACAGACCGCAGAAATACTTAAGTCCATCGCAGGGGAAGCAGGCATCCCGGGTCGTAGTGTCGGAAAGATAGATATCATGGACAGCTTCACTTTTTTTGAGGTGCCTTCGGATATAGTCGAGAAAGTCATTGTTGCCATGAACAAGGCAGTCATAAAAGGGAAAAAGGTCTCTGTTTCAAAGGCAAAGCCTCTCGCTAAATCATCCCAACCCAGCAAAAAGAAAAGATGGAAATAAAATCAGAGAAGAGATGCATTTCTTTGTTTGTAGCAGGATCTTTTTAATGATAATATCTAATTGTCAGGATCAACTGATAATATTTAAATTATAAAGGAGATTACCATGAGTAAAGGCAAAAAGATAATTCTTATCATATTCATTTTTTCTGCAGTTGTATTAGCACTCTTTATTTATACATCAAAGGTAGCATTCACTGATTCAAAAAACTGCAATGCATGTCATTTTATTACCCCGTTCTATAAAAAATGGGAAACATCTACTCACAAAGAAGTTCCGTGTCTTAAATGTCATGAGTACAAAGCACTGAAAGCTGTTGCAGGACAGTTCATGTTCCTGGCAGGAGCGTACAATCCACGGCCTCTTACAAATGTCCCTGACAAAAACTGCCTCCAGTCCGGATGCCATGACAAGAGGCTTGTTGAATCAAAAGCGCTCTTTACAAAAAGAGGGATAAACTTCGATCATAAACCACATTTCAATGAAATGAAGCGGGGCATTAAACTTCATTGCAGAAGCTGCCACTCAGATATAGTTCAGGGAGAACACCTTAAGGTATCGATGAATGTTTGTTACCTCTGTCACTTCAAGGGAGTATCTCACGACCAGGCTGCCACGGGTTGTCCATCATGCCATTCAGCTCCGCATCAACCAATCGTTATAATGGGCAAAACCTTTTCTCATGACGAAGCTTTAAAGGCAGGCTTTAAATGCAATACTTGCCATACAGAGATAACAGAAGGCGAAGGCACAACCGAAAAAGATAAGTGCTATTTCTGCCATGTCGATAAATCTGAAAAATATGATGACACTAATTTGATCCACGAAAAGCATGTCTCTGAGAAACAGATAGATTGTCTCTGGTGTCATTCGAAGATAACTCATGGCAAAATTAAGATGGCAGCTAAGATCCCTATGCTCAAATAATACTCCTGAACATCGGAGAACAAAAAAGGCCGGAGCTGATGCTCCGGTTTTTTTATTTTTTAATTCGGCGCTACCTGTCTTCCAACGGCCTGACAGTCAGAGAATCCTCTTTTATAATTAGTTGTAATAACAAAATCCATAATTTATAATCAACTGTATATTTCTTATTGTCGGTATTTAAAAGGATATTCATGAAAAAAACATTTTCAGCGTTGTTAATAGCAGCAATGTTTTCTCTGTTTCAGTTTTCACAATTGCCAGCATATTCATCAGAGAATACGCTGGCAAGTCAGACATATTCATCCAGGATAGTTTCCCTTCCATCAGGGATCAGGTCTTTCGAACACATCCTTAATCTTCCTGGCCTTGACAATGTGGGCAGAATATCGCCAAGTGTCTACAGGGGCAATCAGCCCAAAAAAGAAGGCTACAAAACTCTCAGGGAAATAGGGATCAGGACTGTCATAAATCTCAGATCACATCACAGGGAAAAGAATATGGTCGAGTCTATCGGGATGCGCTACCTGGCATTCCCTATCGGCATGCTTGAAAGAGTAAAAAAAGACGAGATCAAGAGAATTGTACAAGCTATTGCAAACCCTGCAAACCAGCCTGTATATGTGCACTGCGCCCTCGGCCAGGACCGCACAGGGATAGTTGTCGCAGCATACAGAATGGATATAGACGGATGGTCTCTTGATGAGGCAGAAAAAGAGATGCAGGCATTTGGATTTAATGACACATGGGTGCATCTGAAAAAGTTCATCAGGAAATACTCTGAACATTCCATTGGAAAGAAAAAACCTGAATGAAACAAACATGTTACAAATCAACACAAAAGAGAATGAAAATCTCCCCTAACCCCTCTTTTCCAAAGAGGGGAATTCCTCCCTTTGAAATAACGCCCCCGCCTTCGGCACCCCCTCTTAAGATAAGAGGGGGAAGGGGGTGTTATGATTCCGGAGGTAGGTCAGGAGAAATTTTAATATGAAACTCCCTGTTTATAACTCTCCTGTTCTTGTCTTGTCCGCTGCTTCAGGTGCAGGACATGTAAGGGCTGCTGAGGCGCTGACCACAGCATTCACCCAGGAAGGCGTTCAGGCCGAACATATTGAGGTATTGAAATATACAACACCGCTTTTCAGAAAGGTCTATTCAGATCTTTATATTGATCTGGTCAACAAAAATCCCGGGATACTCGGTTGGGTTTATGACTCCCTTGACCGGCCATGGAGATACCAGAAGCGAAGACTCGCTTTTGACCTTTTGAATTCAGGCCCCCTTCTGAAACTACTGAAAAAAGCCTCTCCTGCGCTTGCGCTCTGCACCCACTTCCTGCCGGCAGAGATCCTCGTCCATTTAAAAAAGAAAAAAATGATAGACTTCCCTGTCGGTATTGTTATCACAGATATTGATGCCCATGCCATGTGGCTATATAAGGATATTGATTGGTATTTCGTGGCTTGCGAAGAAACTAAGCTATACCTCGAGAAACTTGGGATCCGGAAAGAAACTATACATGTGACCGGCATTCCCATTGACCCGCTCTTTGCAAAAGAAATTCCAAAAAAGACTGCACGTCAACACCACGGTCTCGACCCGGACCTCTTCACTGTTCTGGTCTCTGCCGGAGGATTTGGAGTCGGCCCTATGGAACTCCTCATAAGATCTCTCGATGACATAAGAACACCGGTTCAGATGGTTGTAATATGCGGAAGGAACACACATCTCAGGGAGAAGATACAGAAAATGCAAACCCGCCATCCTGTAAAGGCGATCGGGTTTACAAAAG
>MHDW01000025.1:0-349 GCA_001803645.1 Nitrospirae bacterium GWC2_42_7
CGTCGAGGCCTTAGTGAAATGGGCGGCCCCACACAAGCAAGAAAAGATAGAGAATAAAATACGCAGGAAGAGAAGCAACCTCATAGCCCAGGTAATAGCCAACAACTATGTGTATGTGGAAGCATCCAACTACAGTGCCAACCTTATTGAGGAACTAAGCCGGCTTTATAACGGCAAGTTTATACATCTTTACTGTGATGGCAGGGATTTTGTCAGAAGGGGCCTTGCCAAAGACTGGTATGAAAAAAAGCTTTTCAGATACGAACTGCAGGCCTGGATACGCCGGAAATTTCTGACAGATATCGGCAGGACCCGTGTTGACCATCAACTGCCGCCTCCCAAAAAACTC
>MHDW01000025.1:363-5459 GCA_001803645.1 Nitrospirae bacterium GWC2_42_7
AATCCGGTATCTTTCAGGACTCCCTGATGAAAGAAAATTCTCTCTGCGCCTTGAAGATCTCGATAGAAATATGCTGATAAATCTCCATAAATTTTTTGGGGTAGAAATAATACCTGATGTCCTTGACAGAATGGCGCAATCACTTGAGAAAACTGTTAAGGAAGCAGCGGCTTCCTCTGCCGACTCTTTTGAAGAGTGGTCAGAACCGGAAAAGGCGCAGTTTAACCTTATAGCCGGTGAAATGATGGAAATGTTCGGCTACAACTGACCCGGACTGTTTATAAATCATTCTTCCCATTATCCAAAAAGTTTCTCGTACGTATTTATCAGTTTGTTGCTGTATCTCTCCCATGTATAAGGCCTTGCGTTTTCAGATGCGCTGGACCCCATTGTTCTGACCTTTTCAGGGTTTTCGTAAAAATAAAGAATCTTATCTTTGATCGGCCCTGTTTCAGCAACAGGTATTATAAATCCGTCTATTGAATCCCTTACGATAGAACCGCTGTTCGCGGTTGTTATTACCGGCAGCCCTGAGGCCATTGCCTCAAAAGTTACTTTTGCGCTTCCCTCCTCTATCGAAGGGAAGACAAAGATATGGGATTTCTTATATTCGGCCGAGGTGTTCTTTATAAAGCCAGTGAACTTTATGGTCCTGTCACCGGCATATTGCGCGATCAAAGGCTTTGCAGAATCGTCTATGCCTCCGACCATGACAAGCTCAGCATTCTTAAGTCCCAGGCTTTTCCAGGCCTCCAGCAGGTATCTTACGCCTTTTCTTAATGATATTCTTCCTACAAACAGGACCCTGAAAATATCGTTGTCAGGTTTTCCGGGACTGAACCTGCTTAGGTCAGCCCCTCTTTCTATGACAAAAAGTTTTTCCTCTTTTACACCTGCTTTAACAAATGTCTTCTTCGCGAACTCAGATGTAAGAAAAATATAATCAGCCAGGTCTATCTCTTCAAGCAGTCCCTTTCTCGCGTATTGAGGGCCTTTATCCATCTCCATCCCTGACCTGCTGTATTCATTCATAAGTATTTCATCTTTATAAAGCCTGTGTGTTGAGCCGCATTCTATTATTGCCTTTGCCCCGATCTTATGTGCAGACTTTATGCTTCTCAATGCCTGGCTGTTCCATCCATGAAAGACTTCACAGCCTTTTTTTGAAATGATTTTTGAAGTTATATAGTCAAAATAAATTTTTCTCAAAGGCCGATAATGCCGTTTTGGAAGAAAAAAAAGCAGTTTGGCAGGATTGCCGTAGAGTGTTATGATCTTTTCCTTTGGGAGATCGGTCTTGTTCATGTAAGAGACCGCGACACTTAAAATGCCCTTTTCATTAAGTGCTTTTACTGCATTGTAAGATACTGTCCCCAGACCGGGGTTGCCGATTTTTGTTGCAATGGAATAAATGACTGAATTCAGTTTCATGTTTTTATACTAAAAATACTGCCAATATAATAACTTTTTTGCCGATAAAATGATAACGGCCTTTTTCCGGATTTCAGGCTTAGTTGAGAAAAATTGAAGAGAGAATCTTCGTGTTCCATTGATGTGCGAGACAAAAAACAGATAATTTAAGCATTCTGATTTATAATATCCTTCAACATAAAAAAATGGAGCGGACTTTTGCAGAAAAATAATACTGGCAATATAAACGTCAGCAATGTATCGGACACAGACATGCAAAAACCTGTTTTTGTGGTATCTACAGGCCGGTCAGGTACAACAACACTTACACAGATATTGCAGATACATCCTGAAGTCTGTTGCCTTAATGAGGTCCAGCCCCCTTTGCGTCCTGAAGGTTTTATGAAGTGGGCCGGATACTGGTCTGATTCATTGATAGAAAAGAGGGTCTTGGACAAGAGAGACAAACTTATAAAACAGATCACCGCAAACCGGTTCATATATATAGAGGGGACCCCGCCTGTTTCTCATCTGATAGCAGAGATGTCTAAGCTTTTTGATGCAAAATTCATACATCTTTACTGCGATGGCCGTGCTTTTGTTCAGAGGGCTGTGGAAAGAGGGTGGCATAAAAAAACATCTTTGCTGTCCCGAGTGCTGCTCTTTGTACGGCGCAGATTTTTTATGAGGGTCGTTTCAGGAGGCAAGGCAGACCGCTGGCTGATACCGCCACCTGCTTTGAATACGCAATTTGAGAAAGTCACATGGCTTTGGGTTGAGATAAACAGAACAATACTCCGGAGCTTTTCTGACCTTCCTGAAGACCGGAAGTTCTCACTCAGGCTGGAGGGCCTTGATAAAGACATGCTTTTAGAACTCCATAAATTTCTTGGGCTCAAGGTATACCCGGAAGCTCTGAATGAAATGAAGGAATTCCTCGATAAAACAATCAGCCGGGTCAAAGAACTGGAGCCCCCGCTTTATTCAGAGTGGTCTGACCGGGAAAAAAGCAGATTCAATGAAATCGCCGGAGATATGATGCACAGCCTTGGGTATACTCTTTAGGCCATGGGGCGTAATGCAGTGCCCATTGGATCTAAGGACAAGGACTTTTCTTTTTTTCAAAAGAGAGAAAAGAAAAGCTGCTGGAATATCAGAGAGATGAACAACCTTAAAACAGACTATATTATTTTTTACCTGCTTCTGCCTTAATCATATCCAGATACCTGATAAACTGCTCTGGATCAACTGATTCAATAAAGCAGAGTCTTTTGCCAAGAGGGTCTTTTATAACCTCTCCGTTACTGTCCAGAAAAATAAGGAGGCACTCATTTTTATAATCGAATCTATTGCCGAAAGCTTCCTCTTCCTTGGTAAGTTCCTCTCTGAGATCAATTCTCACAGGAATAAAATCGTCCATTATCTTTTTGGCAATTGAGGGTTCATCATATACACCGCTCTGGAGTTCCTCGCACCTTGGACAGCCTTTTCCATAAAAGAAGTCTACTATCATAGGCTTTTTTTCAATCTTTGATTTTTTTACGCCTTGTTTAAGTGTCAGCCATTTTACTGTGGCTTCAGCCGTGGCAGATGAACAAATCATGAGTGTTAATATCAAAAACAGAGAACTGATCTTTTGCATTTTGTTGACCTCTCTTTTTTTTATTTTAACACATATATGGTCCGGAAGCATTTGTATATCAGTTTGCTAATCCAGTTCATAGATCTTCTTCCAGTCCACATTCTCCTTCAGCTGCGGCTGTTCGCTTTTCGATAATATCCAGTTGCCTGCAACCAGATGATCCATCTCAGTGCGCATAAAGCAGAGATATGCGTCTTCAGGCGTGCATACAATCGGTTCCCCACGGACATTAAATGATGTATTTACCAGAATTCCATAACCTGTAAGTTCTTTGAATCTGTTTAGCAGTTTCCAGTATCTTGGAGATGTTTTTCTGTCAACGGTCTGGATCCTGGCAGAATAATCAACATGTGTAACAGCAGGGACATCTGACCGGACAATGTTTAGTTTATCTATGCCAAAAAAATTATCCTGCTCATCTGTCATCCCTATGCAACGTTCTTTTTTAACATAGTCCACTAACAGCATGTAAGGTGATTCTCTTTTGAGATCAAAAAAATCATTAACATTTTCTAACATAACTGAAGGTGCAAAGGGCCTGAAGGACTCCCTGAATTTTATTTTCAGATTCATTTTTTTCTGCATGTCCTTATTCCTGGCATCTCCGAGGATTGAACGGGCCCCGAGCGCCCTTGGCCCGAATTCCATCTTCCCCTGAAACCAGCCTACTACACTGCCGTCAGCGATTATTTCTGCGGTTTTACTTAATAATTCATTCTCGTTCTCATAAAGCCTTCCTTTTGCGCCGAATTGTGAAAGCTGTTTTTCTATTTCTTTATCAGAGAATTCAGGCCCAAGACAGGAGCCAATCATAGTGTCATGGATATTGTCGCTCTTGCGAGGATTGTTCAGATAAATATGCCAGGCAGCGAGCGCTGAACCAATGGCACCTCCTGCATCACCTGCTGCAGGCTGTATCCAGATATTTTCAAAAGGGCCGTTGCGCAGTATTTTCCCGTTTGCCACGCAGTTGAGCGCCACACCTCCTGCCATCACAAGGTTTTTTGAACCTGTTTTCTTGTGAAGGTATCCCACTGTCTTCATCATAATATCTTCAACAACAACCTGGATAGAGGCTGCCATATCCATCTGAAACTGTGTCAGGCTGCTTTCCGGCTTGCGTGGTTTATGCTGAAAAAGACTGTCGAAAGCGCTGTTTGTCATCCTTAGTCCGGCAGGATAATCGAAATATTTCATGTTAAGTTTGAATGAGCCGTCATCCTTTACCCGGATGAGATGTTCGTATATTGTATCGGCAAAGCGAGGCTTACCATAAGGTGCAAGTCCCATTACTTTGTATTCGCCTGAATTAACTTTAAACCCTATATGATAGGTGAATGCTGAATAAAGAAGTCCGAGTGAATGCGGGAAGTCTATCTCGCTGTACAACTCGATCTGATTTCCGGTTCCCCTGCCGATTGTGGTCGTGGCATATTCTCCGACACCGTCAACAGTCAGAATGGCCGCGTCCTGATAAGGAGATGCCAGAAAAGCGCTTGCAGCATGCGAAACATGATGTTCAGGAAAGAGTATTTTGCCTTTAAACTCCCCGCATCCAAGTGCATCAAGTTCTTTTCTTAGATTCTGTTTTAAGAAAAGTTTTTCTTTTATCCAGACCGGAATTGCGGTTATGAAGGACCTGATGCCATGAGGTGCAAAAGCATAGTATGTTTCGAGCAGTCGCTCGAACTTCAGAAAGGGCTTATCATAGAAGGCGATGTGATCAATATCTGAGAGAGAGATGTCCCCGGCTTTAAGGCAGAAATTTACTGCATTGGAAGGGAAAGCAGGGTCATGTTTTTTGCGCGTGAACCGTTCTTCCTGAGCAGCGGCTGTGATCCCGCCATCCTTTACAAGCGCAGCAGCGCTGTCATGGTAGAATGCTGAGATGCCAAGTATATATACCGGTTTTTTCATGAATTGTCTATGAAAATCTAAAACTGCTGCTCAAAGTCCTTGGCCTTGACCTTTTTGTTTTCCCGCTCAATCCAGTAAGTCTCCCTGTCTAAGGAGAAATCTATGTCCATGCCTTTGTTACCTAAGA
>MHDW01000025.1:5471-8702 GCA_001803645.1 Nitrospirae bacterium GWC2_42_7
GCGCAAGAGGTGTTAAGACTGCATAGAAGACAAAACCTAACAAGAGAGAAGTGGTTATCCTTCCTATGATCTCTCCCAGTTTCAGCCAGAGAAAATTAAATGGAGTGAGAACCCAATGAAAAAAGAGCGTAACGATCAGCAATAGGGTTGACATGTAGATAAATAGATTATCACTGCGGTTTAAAATGATATGGAGAATTAAAAAAAATAGGCCAAAAACAAGTCCGAACTGGTGTAACTCAGCTTTTTTTCTGTCGTTTTCTTTATTAGACAATTTACCTCTGATCTGTATAGTAATGGCTAAAATAATGTGTAAATAAATGGTGCTACTGCAGAACCGCTCGAGAAGACGATTATGGCCCCAAGCAGCAGCAAAATAAGGATGACAGGAAAGAGCCAGTAACGTTTTCTGGTCTTAAGAAAGCTCCAAAATTCTCTAAAAAAATCCTGCATGAATTTATACCCATCCTTACAAAAATATTGAATTAATTCTAAATTGTATCCGATTTTTATGCAAGTTTATTTCTCGCGAAGCTTAAACAGTACTTTATTAGAGAAGCTTTTGGTAAGGTTGTAACCCTTTGAATTGTCAGGTTTTTTTCTGTAGAGTTTGCCTTCAAAAAATATTTTATATTTTTGTGCTGAAATATGTTAATCTTTTCTGTGAATAAAAACAGGAGTTTGGCCGGGAACTAAAACTATGACAAAAGAGATCAAAGAAATAATTCTAATAGGCAAGAGGCTTGATGAACTAACCTATGAGATATACAGTAATTTTGCAAAAAGGGAGGATTTTGACAAAAACCTTGTTGTTTTCTGGTCTGAGATGGCTGAGTGGAAAAAAAACCAGCTTAAGCATTGGAAAAGGCTTACAAAATCGTTCGTATACAAAAATATGTTCAACAGGAAACCCAGTGACCTGAAAATAATAATAAAACAATTAAAGAGCATTCAGACAGAGATAGTTGAATTCATGCGCAGGCTCAGGAAGAAAAAGATCACGCAGGATGAGGCTATATCACATACAATTCTCAATGAATTCTGCCTTATTTCAGATATATTTCTTGAACTGTTCTATACGTATGATGAAATGACAAATGACAGGTCAGTATGCTCGGTCAGGTCATGTGAGATCCATCTGTTAAAAATGGCAAATAAATTAAAACCCTATCTGAAATCAAACCCCCTTTACGCTGTCCTCCTAAAGTCTATAATTGAGATAAAACATAAGTATGACTTTCTTTTGACTACCTATGGAAAAATGAAGAAGGTTCCTGTCCAAAACAATCTTCGGACTTAAGTCCCCTGTTATATTAGTTTGTACGTCTTTAAGGTCTTCTATAGGAGCTTTTGGGCTTTTATATAGGCTGAAAATACCATTTTCTCAACACCATCGCCAAAATTCCAGCTCTTGATAATTTCTTCGCTATTATCTTTGTCTTGTATTTCTATATCGGAAAAACCGGCTCTTTCAAGGATCTCTTTGAGTTCCGCCACGGGAACAGACCCTGTTATTCAACCGCTATAAGCATTTTCGTTACGCTTTATTTCCTCAGAGAATTCTCCCTTCTTTAGAATATCTGAGATCGCAAGCCTGCCGCCGGGCCTTAAAATGCGGAAGGCTTCTTTAAATACCAGGTGTTTGTCAGGAGAAAGATTGATCACGCAGTTCGAGATTATCACGTCAATTGAATTGTTTTTAACAGGGATATGTTCAATATCTCCGAGCATGAATTCCACATTCTTTATCCCCATTTTCTTTGCATTTTCATTTGCCTTTTCGACCATTACAGGTGTCATATCAATACCGATTACTTTTCCGTCTTCTCCTGCCTGCATAGATGCGAGGAATGCGTCAAAGCCTGCTCCACTTCCGAGATCAAGGACAGTTTCGCCTGTTTGAATATCAGCTATTGCATGAGGATTTCCGCAGCCAAGACCGAGGTTTGCCTCGCCAAGCCCTATCTTAAGTTCTTCGTCAGAATATCCAAGCCGCCGGCCTGTTTCGAGGAGGCTGACAGAAGGAGAAGATGCGCAGGTGTTTACTGTCGGACAGCATGAAGATGATGTCAAAGCGATGTCAGAGTAATTTCTTATGACGAGCTGTTTGATCTTTGATTTTTCGTTTTCCATTTTTAACGGGCTTAGATTATTTGTTATAATTAATTATAACATGGAAAAGCAGGCTGATTACAGATGAATGAAGTTAAAAGCGTAATTATTTACAGTTACAGGGACAACCCACCCCTGCACCCCTCCCGAGAGGGGAATTAAGAAAGGTCTCTATCTGAGAAGGAATTAAGAAAGTCCCCTCCTTGGAGGGGTGCAGGGGTGGTTTGCTTTTTCTTTAACGAGCTGCCTATAACTAAATGGTACTTAAAGTGTCAGCATAAATTGCAGAAAAGGGAAATTTACAGGTTAAAAAATGAAAAAACTTAATTGCTGGGAGTTCAAAAAGTGTGGTAGAGAGCCAGGAGGAGTAAATGTTCCTAAAGAGGGTGTGTGTCCTGCTGCAACCGATCCAATCCTCAAAGGTGTTAACGGAGGAAATAACTCAGGGAGGGTATGCTGGATCGTAGCAGGCACGATGTGCAACGGTGAGGTGCAGGGCACATTTGCCCATAAATTTAAAAGCTGTGAACAGTGTGATTTTTATATGGCTGTTAAAGACGAAGAGGGGGAAGACTTTGTGCCGATGGAAGTGCTCCGGAGCATGTTGAAATAAAAGTTGATTTAGACGTATTCTGCCAGTTCCAGCACGAGTTTTTCTGAATCTTCCCAGCCAAGACATGCATCTGTAATGGATTTTCCGTAAATGTTTTCAGAAATCTTTTGAGTACCCTCGATGAGATAGCTTTCTATCATTAGGCCTCTTACAAAGTTCCTGATAGTCTTTGAAGCCTGCCGATTTTTCATTATTTCTTTTGCGATCCTCGGCTGTTCCTGAAATTTTTTGTTCGAGTTGGCATGATTAGTGTCAACTATAATAGCAGGATATGAAAGATCGCGCTTTTTATATGCCTCTATGAGTCTCCTGATATCTTCATAATGATAATTGGGAATATTTGTTCCATAGGGATCTACTGCACCGCGTAATATGCAGTGGGCAAGAGGGTTCCCTGTAGTCTTGACCGCCCAGCGATTATAAACAAAGACGTGAGGCATCTGCGCTGCCTGGACTGAGTTGAGCATTACTTCTATATCACCGCCGGTCGGGTTCTTCATCCCTGA
>MHDW01000026.1:0-320 GCA_001803645.1 Nitrospirae bacterium GWC2_42_7
TCAACAAAAGAGACGATGCCTCCTGCATAGAGAAACTCTTTGCTTTTATCTGTCCTCTCGTCAAGTATGGTTATCTTTAATCCCCTGTTCAGAAATGCCATTTCCCGCAATCTCTGGGAAAGCACATCAAAGCTGAACTCGGTCATCTCAAATATTTCACTGTCAGCCTTGAAGGTCACCTTTGTACCCCTTGACTTGGTCTTGCCGACAACCATTAAAGGCCCTGTTGGTTTTCCTCGCTCGTACCTCTGCTGAAAGACCTGGCCATTCTGTTTTATCTCTACTTCAAGCCACTCTGAAAGCGCATTGACCACTGATAT